>NZ_JBQKJP010000048.1:0-22640 GCF_052117205.1 Candidatus Agathobaculum pullicola
ATATGGCCCCCTCTCGTCAAGTTAAGTGTAGCAACTCAACTTTAACCGATGAGGCCTTATCCTTCATCCCTTTTTTATTCAACTGTCCAAGATGTATTGTACTCCTACAGGCAAGGTCGCGCAGACTGCGGCGTTTTGGGGTTTGCGGCGGCGCGAAAACGTGTTATAATAACTCTGATTACCGAAATATCGAAAGGAGCCGCGAACGTGGCTGACATTTCCGTACAGAATTTAACCAAATACTATGGCGACAAGCTGATTTTACAGGATATCTCTTTTGATATTCAGCCGGGGGAAAAGGTGGCGATCCTCGGCGCGAACGGCGCGGGAAAAACGACGCTGCTGCACGTTCTGACCGGCCGCTTGCCCTATGACGGCGGGCATGTGTCCTTCGGACAGGGAAAAACCGCGGGCGTAATTGACCAGATGCCGGATTTCCCGCCGGAATCGACGGTGGAGGATGTGCTGCGCCTTGCCTTCCGCGAGTCGGATGAGGTCGCCGCCGCGATGGACGAGCTCACCGACGAGATGACCCGCCGCCCGGACGACGCTTCACTGCTCAAGCGATACGCACAGCTGGAAACCCGTCTGGAAATTCTGGGGGGCTACAACCGAGATTACGAGATTGACCGCGTGTGCAACGGTCTGGATATTCCCGAGGCAATGCGCGCGCAGCAGTTTGCGCTGCTGTCCGGCGGCGAAAAGACGCGCATCAATCTTGCGCGTATTATTTTGGAGCAGACCGACATCCTGCTGCTCGACGAGCCGACCAACCATCTCGATATGCAGGCGGTGGACTGGCTGGGGGAATACCTTGAAAACTATCGCGGTACGGTTATGATTATTTCCCACGACCGCTGGTTTATCGATCAGTGCTGCGACCGCGTGATCGAGATTCACGACTGCACCTGCGACTTTTATAATGGCAACTATTCGTATTACGCGGTCGAGCGGGAGCGGCGTCGGGAGGAGCAGCGCAAGCACCATGAGCATGAGCTGGCCGAGAAAAAGCGCCTCGAAGCGACCGCCCGCGCAATGCACGAGCACGGCACCGAGCGCCTCGCCAAGCGCGCGGCGTCCATCGAAAAGCGCATCGCGCGCATGAAAGTCACCGACCGCCTCAAGACCGAAAAGAAAATGACCGTCACCTTTGGCGACCCGAACTACGAGACGGAAGAAGTCCTCAAGGTCAAGGATATTACAAAGAGTTATGACGGACGGGAAATATTACACGATATCAGCTTTAACATCCGCAACCGTGAGAAGGTGGCGCTGCTGGGCGCAAACGGCGCGGGAAAAACGACGCTGCTGAAGATTCTGCTGGGCGAGGAAACGCCGGATAACGGCGTGATTCGCAAGGGTGTGGGTCTGCGTCCGGCCTATCTGCCGCAGCAGGTGTACTTTGCCAACCCGCATCGTAATCTGATCGACACTCTGATTTACGATAAAAATGTGTCCATGCAGGTGGCGCGTAACCGGCTGGGCTCGTTCCAGTTTACGGGCGAGCAGCAGATGAAAACCGTGGAAATGCTGTCCGGCGGTGAAAAAAGCCGCTTGCGGCTGTGCGAGCTGATGTACGATCCGCTCAATTTCCTCATTCTCGACGAGCCGACCAACCATCTGGATCTGGCCAGCCGCGAATGGATAGAGGAAGCGGTCGAGGCGTTTGACGGTACGCTGCTGTTCGTTTCGCATGACCGTTACTTTGTCGAGCGGTTCGCGACCCGCGTGCTGTATCTGGAGGACGGGCATCTCATCGACTTTATCGGCTCATACTCGGATTTCCTGAAATACCGAGAAAAAGGGGAAAAACCGGAGAATCCCGCGCCCGCCCCGACGCCAAAGCGCAAAAAGCCCGATGTCCCGACGCTGGACGACGTTCCCCGCCCGCCGGAAAAGCCGCGTCGCACGGGCGGCACGAAAAATCTGCAAAAGCAGCTGGGCACCCTCGAACGGGAGATTTCTCAGCTGGAGCGGCAGTCGGCGGATTTGGAACAGCAGATGATCGAGGCCTCGTCCGACTCGGCGCGCCTTTTGGAACTGATGACCGAAAAGGAGACGTGCGACGAGTCGCTTGCCGCCAAGATGGATGAATGGGAGGCTATCGCGGCCGAATTGGAGGAGTTGCAGCAATGACCGAACGCAAAATCTGGCTGGCGCTCGCGGTGGTGTTCACCGTGGGCGGCGTGGTGCAGTTGCCGTGGGCGCCGTCCCGATTCGGCGCGGCGTTCTTTCTGGCGCTTGCCGTCGGCTGCGCCGGCATGTGGCTGGTGTTGCGCGGACAGGAGCAATTTTTCGCCTGCCGCGTGCTGGCAGTTGTCGGCCGCGTGTTGTTCGCTCTTTTTGTCATATCGTTCGCCGCAATCCAAATTTTTGTCATTCAGGCAGGTATGCGGACCGAACAAGCGGATACGCAGGCGGATTATTATATCGTACTGGGCGCGCTGGTCAATCCCGACGGACAGCCGTCGGCAGCGCTTGCCGCGCGATGCGATACCGCAGCGGAATTGCTGGCTGCGCATCCGAACAGCAAAGCGGTGCTGTGCGGCGGGCAGGGCGACAACGAACCGCGCACCGAGGCGGCATCCATGTTTGCGTATCTGACCGAGCGCAAGGGGATTGACCCTGCGCGTCTGCTGCGCGAGGATATGTCAACCAATACGATTGAAAATCTGGAAAATGCGCGCACGCTGATTGAAACGGCGGAGGCGCGCGATCATGAGAGCTATACCGCCGCGGTGGTGACGAGCGACTATCATCTGGCGCGTGCCAAGGTGCTGATGCGCCGCGCGGGCTATGAGGAGGGGCTGGGCGTACCCGCACCCACGCCTTACCCAGGGCAGTGGGTCGCGGTGCGCTGCCGGGAATACTGCTCAATCCTCGGGCTGATGCTGACCGGCCGTTGGACGGCCTGAGGGGAAGGAGAAACGCATGTTTAAAAAAGTAAAGGCGTTGTGCCAGCGCATGGATGAGTTGGAGGCACGTTTGTCCGAGCCGGGACTGTACGACGACCCCGACCACGCGGCAAAGCTGCTCAAGGAGCGCAATGAGCTGGAGCCGATTGTCGCGGCCTACCGCGCTTATGAGCAGGCGCAGCAGACCATCGCGGACGCGACCGAAATGTTGTCCGACCCGGATATGAAAGAACTGGCGCAGGAGGAGTTGCACGCGGCCAAAGCCGAGGAAAAGCGGCTGGAGGACGAACTGAAGATTCTGCTGCTGCCCAAAGACCCGAATGACGAGAAAAACATTTTCGTGGAAATCCGCGGCGGCGCGGGCGGTGAGGAAAGCGCACTGTTTGCCGCCGACCTGTACCGCATGTACACGATGTACGCGGATAAACGAGGCTGGCAGACTGAGGTGATGAGCACGTCCGAAACCGAGCTGGGCGGCTATAAGGAAATTGTGTTCCGTGTGGCGGGCGATAAGGTGTATTCGCGGCTCAAATTTGAGTCGGGCGTTCACCGCGTGCAGCGTGTGCCTGAAACCGAGAGCCAGGGGCGCGTCCATACCTCGACCACGACGGTCGCGGTGCTGCCCGAAGCGGAAGAAGTGGACTTCTACCTCGACCCGAACGACCTGCGCATTGACACCTTTCGTTCATCAGGCGCAGGTGGCCAGCATATCAATAAAACATCGTCGGCGATTCGTGTCACCCACATCCCGACCGGAACGGTTGTCGAATGTCAGGATGAGCGCAGTCAGCATAAGAATAGGGACAAAGCGCTGCGTGTGCTGCGCAGCCGGCTGTACGAAGCTGAGGTGGAAAAGCAGCAGGCCGCCATTGCCGCCGACCGAAAAAGTCAGGTCGGCACGGGCGACCGTTCGGAGCGTATCCGCACCTATAATTATCCGGAAAACCGCGTATCCGATCACCGCATCAAGCTGACGCTGTATAAGCTCGACCAATTTTTAAACGGCGATATGGATGAGATTCTGGATGCGCTCATTGCGGCGGACACCGCCGAAAAGCTGAAAGCGCAGAGCGAAGCCTGACCCTCGCGAAAGGAGAATTTGTACGATGAATGAACTTTCTGCACTCATACAGTCCGCGCCATGGCTTTGGATTGGCATTGCGCTGGTCGTCCTCAACCTTGTGCTGTTTGTGCTTAAGGTTACCAAAAAACTCATCCTGCTGGCCATCGGCGCGGCACTGGTTGCCGTGGGTATCTATACCGGTGTGATTGAGGCTCCGGATGTATTGTTGGCGCTGCCAATGCTGTATTTAGGATGATAAATCCCATATGGAAGTGAAATATACATGAAAACAATTATGCTTTCCCCACAACAAGATAAAAATGCAGTAAAAATGGCAGCTGACTTGATTTTACAGGGTGAAGTGGTGGGCATGCCCACAGAAACAGTCTATGGGCTTGCTGCTAACGCCTTAAATGGGGAAGCAGTGGAAAAAATTTTTCACGCGAAGGGCCGTCCACAGGATAATCCGCTCATCGTGCATATTGCGGACTTCGAGCAGATGTACGAGCTGTGTCCGGCGGTGCCGCCGCAGGCCAAACTGCTTGCCGAAGCGTTCTGGCCCGGCCCGCTGACCATGATTGTACCCAAGGGCGACTGCATCCCGGAGGCGGTTTCGTGCGGGTTGGAAACGGTCGGCATCCGCCTGCCTTCGCATCCGCTGGCGCGCGCACTCATTCGTGCGGCAGGCGTACCGCTTGCTGCCCCATCGGCCAATACGTCCGGTCGCCCGTCCACCACGACGGCCGAGCATGTGCTGCGCGATATGGACGGCCGCATTGCCGCCATTCTGGATGGCGGACCATGCGGCGTGGGCGTGGAGTCCACGGTTGTGACGCTCGCGCTCGATAAGCCGCGTTTGCTGCGGCCGGGCGGCGTGACGCTCGAGCAGCTCGAAACCGTGCTGGGGGAGGTCGAGGTTGACCGTGCGCTGTATGAGAAAATCGGAGACGATGTCAAGGTGTCCGCACCGGGGATGAAATATCGCCACTACGCGCCGAAGGCCCCTGTGATAGTGGTGCGCGGTGACCCACAAAAGACGGCACAATACATCACAGAACATCTATCTGGCCCCACTGGTGTGTTATGTTTTGACGAATATAGAGATATTTTCCCCACCTGCACGGTGGAGTGCTTCGGTTCACAGACAGACCTTGCCGCGCAGGCGCGCGAGGTGTTTGACCGGTTGCGCGCGTTTGACGATACGGACGTGCAGCAGATTTGGGCGCAGTGTCCGTCCGACGAGGGATTGGGGCTTGCAGTCGCCAATCGCATCAAAAAAGCTGCGGGTTTTCATGTAATCGTGGTCGAATGACCGCATAACCCGCAGGAGAAGGTGGAAAAATGAGAATCATCGGCCTGACCGGCGGCAGCGGAACGGGAAAAGGGACATTTGCCGCTCTGCTGCGCGAAAAAGGCGCGGGTTGGGTGGACGCGGATGCGGTCTACCGAACGCTTTGCGCGCAAAACCGCGAGATGCTCGCCGCGCTTGACGCAGCGTTCGGCGGTGTGCTGGACGACACCGGCGCGCTCGACCGTCCAAAACTCGCGCGCATTGTATTTTCCAATCCGGAAAAGCTGCAAAAGCTGAATGAAATTACCCTGCCTTACATCCGTGTGGCATCCTTGGATGCCATGCGCGCGCAGGGGGATTGTCCGTTTGTGCTGTACGATGCACCGACGCTGTTTGAAGCGGGTGCGGACAACTTATGCCAGTGCGTGATCGGCGTGCTGGCCGACACAGAAGTGCGTGTGCAGCGTATTATGGCGCGCGATGGCTTGGACGAGCAGGCGGCGCGTGCCCGCATCGGCGCGCAGCCGGACGCGAATTTTTATCGCGCGCGATGCCATTACATTGTGGAAAACAACGGCGACCTTGCCGATTTACAGCGACAGGCCGACGCGATTTTTAAAGATTTAAGTAAAGGAGACTGAGTTATGACTTCCGAACAGCTGTTTTATGACAAAAAACCCGGCTTCGACCGTCTGACCGGCAGCGACAAGCGCGGTATGCAGACCTATGCCGAGGAATACAAGGCATTCCTTGACGAGTCTAAGACCGAGCGCGACGCAGTCAGGGAGATGGTGCGCATGGCCGAGGCCAAGGGATTTCGCGCATGGACGCGCGACGACACGGTAAAGCCTGGCGACAAGCTCTATCAGGTCAATCGTGACAAGGGCATCATGCTCGCCGTTATCGGCAAAAAGGGTATGGCGGAGGGCGTGCGCCTGACCGCCGCGCATCTCGACGCGCCGCGTGTGGACATCCGCACCGTACCGCTGTATGAGGACGGCGGCATGGCGTTCTTTAAAACGCATTATTACGGCGGTATCAAGAAATACCAGTGGACGGCGATTCCGCTCGAGCTGCGCGGCGTGGTGTGCGTGTGCCACAATGGGCAGGTAAAAAAGGTTGAGGTGCGCGTGGGCGATAAGGCGGATGACCCGAAATTTGTCATCACCGACCTGCTGCCGCACCTTGCCTCCGAGCAGATGACCAAAAAGGCGACCGAAATCGTTAAGGGCGAGGGCATGAACGTGCTCATCGGCTCTGTGCCGAGCGAAACGGTGGATGAAAAGTGCAGCGAGAAGATCAAACTGGCTATCATGGAGCACTTAAACCGCCAGTACGGTATGGTAGAAGCGGATTTTCTTTCCGCAGAGCTGTGCTGTGTGCCTGCGTTCAAGGCATGCGACATCGGCTTTGACCGCTCGTTTGTCGGCTCGTATGGCCACGACGACCGTGTTTGCTCGTACACTGCGGCGACCGCGCTGCTTGACCTGAAGGCAACACCTACCCACACCTGCGTGTGCCTGCTGGTGGACAAGGAGGAGACCGGATCGGACGGTGTGACCGGAATGCAGTCGCGTGCATTCGACACCTTCATGGCCGACCTGTGCCGTGCGCAGGACGCGCTGCTCGAAGAGTGCTATGAAAATTCGGTCTGTCTGTCCGCGGATGTGTGCAACGCCTTTGACCCCAACTTTCCGGAGGTGTCCGAGAAGCGCAACGATGCCAAAGCCAACTGCGGTTTTGCGCTGGTCAAGTACACGGGCGCGCGCGGCAAGTCCGGCACGTCGGACGCGACCGCGGAACTGATGGCGCGTATCCGCTGCATTTTCGACAAGGCGGATGTCGTCTGGCAGACCGGTCAGCTGGGCAAGGTAGATCAGGGCGGCGGCGGCACGGTTGCGATGTATCTGGCCAACCGCAACATCGATACGGTGGACGCAGGCGTGCCCGTTCTCTCGATGCACGCGCCGTTTGAGGTAATTGCAAAGCTTGACCTGTATATGGCGTACAAGGGCTTCGGAGCCTTTTATAAGGATTGAAATATAGGAAAAGGGCGCTGAAAAGTGCCCTTTTCTCGTATTACATCTATATTACACTTTTTTGGTAGGAATGTACAAGGCGTGCCGGTTGTGGTACATTGATAAAGCGGCAGCGATGCCGCAAAGCGAGCAAAGGAGAATGAAAAAATGGAATTCAAACAGGTGCTCTCGTATTTTCTGACCGGCGCTGCGTTGTTATCGGTAACGACCACGGCGCTGGCTGCGGAGCATCCGGTCGATGTGCAGACAGGGGCATGGTATCAGCCTGCGGTCGAGTATGTGCTGGAAAACAACCTGATGGATATTACACAGGAAGATACTTTTACGCCGGACAATGCGGTCACCCGACAAGCGGTTGCGGACGCGATTTACCGCGACGCGCAGCGGCAGGGACTGGAGCCGGATATTTCCGTGGGCAAAGGCATGATGCAGCTGCACGACTGTGCGCAGCTGGAGGAAAGCTATCTTCCCGGTCTGGCGTATTGCTTTAACGCCGGTATTCTGACCGGCGATAACAAGAGATATCTGCATGCAACGGAAACCATCACCCGAGAGGAGTTCGCGGCTGTGCTTGCGCGTTACGATCAGATTTTGCTCAACCGCGCAGCGGCTGACACAACGGGCAGGCCGATCAATGTGACGGGATTTGCAAACTGGTATGAGGCCGAGGCCGAGATGCAGGCATTCACCGATTACAATACAATCAGCGCATGGGCGCGTGCGAGCGTTACCGCATGCCTTGCGGACAATTTACTGCATGGCAACGCAGACGGCACCTTTGCGCCGCAGGCGCAGGTGACTCGCGCAGAGCTGGCGCAGATTCTGTATAACTTCTCTCAGAAGGCATAAAACCGATATGGTAAAGCAAAACGACCGCTATGTTTTAGTACATAGCGGCCGTTTTGCTGCGTTATCCAAAGATGGAAAACTCAACCTCTTCCAAAGGATACCCGTCTTCGAGGATCATAGGAGCGTACAAGTTGTGGTCGGCAAGCGTCTCGGGAAGATGTGCGATTGTGAAATGCAGCTGGCTGCCGCCGCCTTCGCGTGGAGACAGCAGCAGGCTGCCGCCGTGCAGCTGTGCGATGCGCTGGATGAGCGATAAGCCCAGTCCGGGCGGCGTACCCTGCCGTGCGAGCGCAAGGTATTCATCGAGCGGGACGGGCATCTGCCAGCCGGACAGCAGCGCTTCAAAGCGCGTAGCGTCAAGCCCCGGCCCACGGTCGGCTACCGTAATGGTGTAAAAGGCGCCGTCATCATATAGGCTCAGGGAAATATCGCCGTCCGGCGGCGTGACATGCAGGGCATTGGAAAGCAGGTTGTACAATGCCGTGCGGATGAGCTGCGGCTCTATCAGCGCAATGCAGCTATCGTCCGCATGCACCGTGATGGGTGCGGCGGTGCTGGGAACATATGAGGATGCCTGCTCCGCAGCGCTGCGGCATAGCTCGGCCAAATCATCATGGCGCAGCCGCAGCTGCTCGGTCAGCGGCGGATCGTGCAGAAAGTCCGAGTGCATGAGAAGGCGGTGCAGGCGCATGCACTGGCGACGCAAATGCGCGGCGAGTGTGGGATCGTCTACTTGCGCTGCGTCCGCAAGCAGCGTTCCCAGATACTGTGTACCCTTGGCGTGCAGCACGCGAAGCGTGCCATCGTAGGAGGCGCGGTCATCACGCACAAAGGCCAGCAATGCGCCGTCACGGTGCGGCAGGATCTCCAGACGATATTCCAGACCGTCCAGCTCTTCGTATACTGTATGCGGTATGTGTGCAGCGATGCAATCGCGCAAAGCCGCCGCTGCTTGTTCGCTGAGCAGCTGATCAATACGCTCGAGCGGGTGCAGCCCGGTCAGGCGAGCGGCGATTTCATTGCTGTTTTCTATATGGAGCGAGGAAGAAACCGTGACAACTGCTGCGTCGCGCAGACCGGTGCGGGCGAGCAGTTCGCGCAGGGTTTTCCCGTCAATCTGTGAAAAGAACGTATCCGCCATCTTTATCCTCCAAAATATTTTTTGTTTCTCTTTTCATGAGTATAAGGCCGCACGGGGACTGAAATACTATATTTTGTGGGATGTGCTTATTATACCACCAGACGGGAATGCTTTGCAAAGAAAATTGTACAAAAAGCCCAGTCATAATGACAAAAATTTCACAAATATTACACCTTGCGGCAGACGACCCGTTTAGTGTATAATAAAACCATCGACAGAGACTCATTAAAAACATTTTAGGAGGATACTGCAAATGGCTATCAAAGTTGGTATCAATGGCTTTGGCCGTATCGGCCGTATGGTTTTCCGCGCTGGTCTGAAGAACCCGAACATTGAGTTCGTAGCGGTAAACGATCCGTTCATGACTCCGGACTACATGGCATACATGCTCAAGTATGACACCATGCACGGTCGCTATGACGGCACCATCGAGTTTGACGACAACTCCATCACTGTAGACGGCAAGAAGGTTCAGTTCTTTGCTGAGATGGATCCCAAGAATATTCCGTGGGGCAAGGCTGGCGCAGACTACGTTGTTGAGTCCACCGGCGTTTTCCTGACCAAGGAGAAGGCTCAGGCACACATCGACGGCGGCGCTAAGAAGGTTATTATGTCCGCTCCGTCCAAGGATGACACCCCGATGTTCGTTATGGGCGTTAACCAGGACGCTTACACCAAGGATATGACCTTTGTGTCCAACGCTTCCTGCACCACCAACTGCCTGGCTCCGATTGCTAAGGTTCTGGACGAAGCATTCGGCATCACCGAAGGCCTGATGACCACCGTTCACTCCGCTACCGGCACCCAGAAGGTTGTTGACGGTCCGTCCAAGAAGGACTGGCGCGGCGGCCGTGCGGCTTGCGGCAACATCATTCCGTCCTCCACTGGCGCTGCGAAGGCAGTAGGCAAGGTTTACCCGAAGCTGAACGGCAAGCTGACCGGTATGTCCA
Organism: Candidatus Agathobaculum pullicola; assembly: GCF_052117205.1. Lineage (NCBI taxonomy): Bacteria > Bacillati > Bacillota > Clostridia > Eubacteriales > Butyricicoccaceae > Agathobaculum > Candidatus Agathobaculum pullicola. The sequence goes on from NZ_JBQKJP010000048.1 coordinate 10,249, forward strand.
TGCGTGTTCCGACTCTGGACGTTTCCGTTGTTGACCTGACCTGCAACCTCGCTAAGCCGGCTAAGTACGAGGACATCTGCGCTGCGATGAAGAAGGCTTCCGAGACTCCGCTGTCTGAGGGCGGCCTGCAGGGCGTTTTGGGCTACACCGACGAGGACGTTGTTTCCTCCGACTTCCTGGGCGACGCTCGCACCTCTATCTTCGACGCCAAGGCTGGCATTCAGCTGACCGACACCTTCGTGAAGGTTGTTTCTTGGTACGACAACGAGTGGGGCTACTCCAACAAGCTGCTGATGCTCATCGAGCACATGGCTGAGGTTGACAACAAGTAAGTTATCCTCTCTAAACTGCAAAGCACCCTTTCCACCGGAAAGGGTGCTTTTTTGTTTGACATATGATATACTCACAGCAGGAAACAGAGGTGGTTCGCATCAAACGGAAATACAGCCAAGAGGAAGTCGAAGCGCGTTTGCACGGCAGGTTTTACTGCAACACAGACGACAAAAATCTCTTTGTGCGCCGCAGCGTTTGGGGCGGGTGGACAATGAATATCGGCAATCCATGGGCGTGGTGCGCCGTGGGCGCAATCGCACTGGCGGTTTGCACGGCAGTATATTGGCTGATAACAATATAAATAACAAAATCCGAGGACATGTGCCTCGGATTTTGCAAACGACTTAGCGGCTTTGGGCCTCGTCCGGGGGTATCAAAAGCGGTTTGCCCGTAGACCTTTGACCTCTTCTGCTGCTGTGCGACATTCAAATGAGAGCAAACTGGAACCGCTTTTGCAGATAGGGGGTGGATGCCCCTGTCACTGGTCGTTGGACCACTTCAGCTTATCGAATACGTAGAACAGCAGGCTCATCAACATGCCAACGATGGCGGCCAGCGTCATGCCGGATAGCGACACATTGCCAAGCGACAACGTCACGCCCGAAAGACCGGTGACAAAGATGACCGATGTCAGTGCCATGTTGCGGTTTTTGCCATAATCGACGTGGTTATCCACCAGAATACGCAGACCGGAGGTACCGATCATGCCGTACAGCAGGAAGGAGATACCGCCGATGACCGGGCCGGGAATGGTCTGGATGAGCGCTGCCAGCGGGCCGACAAACGAGCAGATGATGCTCAGCACAGCCGCGCCGCCGATGACGCGCACCGAATATACCTTGGTGATGGCCATTACGCCGATGTTTTCGCCGTAGGTGGTGGTCGGCACCGAGCCGATAAAGCCCGAAATCATGGTCGAAAAGTTGTCCGCGAACAGCGAGCGATGCAGGCCGGGGTCTTTTAGCAGGTCACGACCGATGACCTTGCTGGTGACCAGCTGATGGCCGATGTGCTCGTTGGCAATGACCAGAATAACCGGCAGGATGATCAGGATGGCTTCCAAATCAAACTTCGGGGTCTGGAAATTCGGCAGCTGAAACAACGGCTGATGGATGGCGGCAGCAATGCCGTCCCAGATGACATGTTCTCCCGAAACATATTCGGTGATGAGTCCGGCGACATAGCCGCAGATAATGGCAATCAGAATCGGGATAACCGACAAAAACTTGCGGAACAGCACGCTGCCGAGCACCGCAACGGCAAGCGTTACACAGAAAGTAATCACAGTCGAGGTCGTCACGCCGTCTCCGACGATCTTGCCCGTGGATGCGGCGGAGCCGGCCAGTTCCAGGCCGATAAGCGCCACAACCGGCCCCATTGCCGCAGGCGGGAGCACCACGTCAATCCATTTGGTGCCGCATTTATAAATGATTGCCGCAAGGATACAGCCGCACAGACCGACCACCACAAAGCCGCCCAGTGCATACTGGTAGCCCCAGTTCTGAATGACGATGGTGGCCGGCGCGATGAATGCGAACGACGAGCCGAGATAGGCGGGCGCCTTGCCCTTGGTGATGAAGATGAATAGCAGTGTGCCGATACCGTTCATAAACAGCACGATAGCCGGGCTGATGCCGAACATAAACGGCACCAGCACGGACGCGCCGAACATGGCGAACATGTGCTGGATAGACAGCGGTACGAGCAGGCGCGGCGGCACCTTTTCCTCCACCTGAATGATTCGATTGGTTTGCATGTTACTCTTTTATCCCCTTTTTGTTATTTCGGCAGTGCGCCGATGTGTATAAAAAGCGCGCGAAGCGCGTTTTTTCTCAGCAAAACAGGCGCCGGATATCATCCATGCGCGCGCATGCCATATTATACCCCATTTCGTAGCCCCATTCCAGCTTTTTCACATCTTTTTCAAAGCTCTCTAAATGGTCGGTGGGCTGAAGCAGAACGGTGTTCTGCGGCTGTTTTTCCGCCAGCTGATGGCAGAAGCACACGGTTTCGTTGTAGCGTTTGGGGCGCGTGAGCATCGTGCGGGTCAGTGCGGGATACTTGCGTCGGAAGGCGCGCGCGGCAAGCTGAGTGCGGTGCGTCATTTCCTTGCGGTAGTCGAGCGGCTGGGTGAGCACAATCAGATTTTTTTCGTTGCCGTCGTGCAGGCTTTTGACAATCGGAATCGGGTCGGCCAGACCGCCGTCATAATAGGTCTCGTCGCCGATGACGACCGGCGGGAAATAAATCGGGATGGCGCAGGTTGCGCGCAGCATGGTGCTGGCGCGGTCAAGCTGCATGCCGTCAAGGTATTCCGCCTGACCGGTGTGCACGTTGGTCACACCGACGCGGATGCGGCCCGCATAACGGTGGTAGGTGTCCCAGTCAAACGGAATCAGCTCGTTCGGAATGGTGGAGAACACAAACTCCACCCCGAAAATCGAGTGGTCGCGCCGCAGATTGCGCGCACCCAAATAGCGTTTGTCATTGCGGTACTGCCGCAGTACCTCCAGATTGCGTCCGCGCTGGCGGGACAGATAGGACACGGCATAGGTGATGCCGGCGGAAACGCCGATGACATAGTCGAACATCAAATCGTTGTCGAGCAGCGCGTCCATCACGCCGCACGAAAATACCGGGCGGAACGTGCCGCCTTCCAGAACAAGTCCTGGCATGCTTCCTCATAACCTTTCTGCTTGGGATGATTTACCGACGCTTGCGCGTGGGCGGTTTGCTCTTGCGACCGCGTCCTTTGCCGCGGCTCTGACGGCGGCGCTGCGCGCGGTTGCCGGGTGCGGGCGCAAACGCGGGAGGCGGCGCGTCCTCGGTTGGGTCGGACATGGGCAGCGCGCCTTCGGCGGGCGCAAAGTCAATTTGCCCGGTCACTTCGCTTGCAGCAATCAGCTTGACGCGAATGGGTGTGCCGATGGTGAAGCGCTTGCCTGTACGGCGACCGGTCATGGTCATGCGCTGCTCGTCATACTGGTAGAAGTCGCCTGCGAGCAATTCGACGCGGATCAGGCCTTCGCAGCCGTTTTCAAGCGCCACAAAGATGCCGAACGACTGCACGCCGGATACTTCGCCGTCGAACTCCTCGCCAATGAAGCGCTTCATATAGGCCGCGATATACAGCTTGTCGATATCGCGTTCACATTCGTCTGCTGCCTGTTCGCGCGTGGAGGATTGAGAAGCCGCTTCCTCGCACAGAGTATGGTCGGCGGTCGTAAATTCCTCGCCGGTCAGCGCCTTTTGCAGCATCCGGTGCGCCACTAAGTCGGGATAGCGACGGATGGGCGAGGTAAAATGCAGATAGAACTTGGCCTTCAGGCCGTAGTGTCCGATGCACTCATCCGCGTAGCGCGCGCGGGCAAGGCTGCGCAGCAGCAGTGTCGGCAGAATACGCTGCTTGGGATCGTTTTTCGCACCGCGCAGCACAGTCTGGAACTGGAAGGTATCCTCGGGCTTGGAGGGGTCAATGCGGTAGCCAAACGGCCGCGCAAACGCCGCGAATACTCGCAGTTTGTCCGGGTCGGGGTTTTCGTGTACGCGGTACACAGTCGGAAGCTCCCTTTTGCACATATACTCTGCGACCGCTTCATTTGCCGCAAGCATAAATTCCTCAATGAGTTTTTCGCTCTCGCCGCGGTCGCGGTACTGGATGTCGGTCGGATTGCCGTTTTCGTCCACGATGATCTGCGCTTCCGGGATATCGAGCTCCAAAGCGCCGCGCTCAATGCGCCGCTTGTACAGTGCGTGCGCAAGATTGTTCATGCGCTCGGCGGTATCGACGAGGAAGGCATACTCCTCCCGCAGGGCTTTGTCGCCCGCGAGGATTTTGTTTACCTTGTTGTAGGTCATGCGCGCGCCCGACCGGATAACCGATTTGGCAAAGCGCGCCTTGTACCGCCGTCCGTCCTTGTCTATTTCCATCAGCGCGGAGAAGGTCAGGCGATCGACGCCGGGGTTTAAGGAGCAAATGCCGTGGCTGAGCGCAAACGGCAGCATGGGCACGACATGGCCTGGGTAATAAACCGATGTGCCGCGACGGAACGCCTCCATATCGAGTGGTGCGCCGGGCGTGACATAATGCGACACGTCCGCAATGTGCACGCCGAGCAGCCAATGTCCGTTTTCGAGCGGCTCGAGCGATACTGCGTCGTCAAAGTCCTTCGCGTCGTCGCCGTCGATGGTGAAAATCAGCTTGTCCCGCAGGTCGAGACGATCCTTGCACGCCGCCGAGTCGACCTCCTGCCCGATGGCGTCCGCCTCTTGCAGCACTTCGTCGGGAAATACATCATACACGCCGTTTTCGTGCAGGATGCCCGCAATAGCAGCTTCCATCGTGCCGTCCTCGCCCAAATCCGCTTCGACGACGCCTTGCGGCGGCAGCTTTTCATCTCCATAGCAGGAGATAGACACCGCGACACGGTCGCCGGGCTGGGCATCGCCCAGATGGTGGCGGTCGATGGCGACTTCGGGGTATTTCTTGGAGACCGGCTGCACGAAATAGGCGTTTCCGCGCTGCACCAGCGCGCCGGTCAGCTCGCGGTCGGCGCGGCGCAGCACGCGAATGACCGTGCCTTCACGTCGGCCACGATTGTTCTTGCGTTCGGACAGCTTGACCAGCACGCGGTCGCCGTGCCACGCGCCGCCGTTTGCGCCGGGCGGGATGAACAGGTCATCCGGCTTGGCGCCATCCGCAGGCGCGTCGGGGGCAACAAAGGCGAAGGCGCGTTCGGTAGCAAGATAGGTACCCGCCACACAACCGTAATGTGTGCAGACTGCAAAACGGTTTTTCTTGTTTTTCATCACCTGACCGTCCGCTATCAGGCGGTCGAGCGCGTCTTTCAGCTCGTTCTTGCCGGTTTCGGGCAGGGCGCGGCGCATCTCGTCCATGCGCATGGGCTGTGTCAGTAGAGCAAGCAGTTTGCTTTCCAGCTCAGTTTGTTCCATAAAAAGCCCTCCTTTCTATTCAGTATACCATTATCCAAGGCGGATTAAAAGGAAAATTGGCAGAAGCTCCGGTTTGACGCAGGGCAGAGCGCATGGTACACTAAGGGTAAACAAAGCCTCCGGAAAGGGGAGTAGTATGATGAAAGCATTGATTACCGGCGCATCCTCCGGTATTGGACGTGAAATAGCCCGCCTGCTATCCGCGCGCGGCTATGAGCTGATTTTGTGTGCGCGGCGCGAGGACCGGCTGCGTGAACTTGCCGCCGAACTGCCGACTGTGTGTCATATCATCGCGGCGGATGTATCGGACGCGAAGGAATGTCGCCTGCTGTATGAAGCAGCGCGCGGGGATGACCTTGAGGTGGTCGTCAATAACGCGGGCTTTGGTCTGTTCGGCGCGTTCACCGAGACCGATTTAGACGAAGAACTGCGCATGATTGATACCAACATCCGCGCGGTGCATATTCTGACCAAACTGGCTGTGCAGGATTTTGAAAAGCGTGGGCACGGTTATGTGCTCAATGTCGCGTCGAGTGCGGGGTTTCTGCCGGGGCCACTCATGGCGACCTATTACGCGACCAAAAACTACGTTCTGCGGCTGACACAAGCCATCCGCGAAGAACTGCGGCGCGCGGGCAGCGGCGTTCAGGTGTGCGCGCTGTGTCCCGGACCGGTGGATACCGAGTTTAACAAAGTGGCGGGCGTGGGGTTTGCGCTCGGCGGCCTGACTGTGCAGCGCGTCGCACGCGCGGCGGTAGACGGGATGTTCGCGGGCAAGGGCGTCATCGTGCCGGGGGCGGCGATGAAGGCGATGACACTGGCGCGGCATTTTGCGCCGGATAGCTTGCTTGCGCGCGTAACCTATCATTTTCAGCATAAAAAGGGTGGCGCATGACAGGACGGGAGATTCGGCGCACGCTGCAAAGCGAATTTGTGCGCACGCTGCGCAAGCCCTTTGTGGACGCGGTTAAGGCATATCGGCTGGTGCAGCGGGGGGATACCATCGCGGTTTGCATTTCGGGCGGCAAAGATTCGATGCTGCTTGCGCTGCTGATGCAGGATTTGCAGCGCACGGTGGACTTTTCGCTGCGCTTTCTGGCGATGGACCCGGGATATATGCCCGAAGGCCGCGCGCGACTGGAAGCGAACGTCGCGCATCTTGGTTTGCCGCTTGAGGTGTTTGAGACGAATGTGCTGCGTGTTGCGGGCAATCACGCGGCAGAGCATCCGTGCTTTTTGTGCGCGAAAATGCGGCGTGGTTATCTGTACACTGAGGCGAAAAAGCGGGGCTGCAACAAGATTGCCCTCGGTCATCACTATGACGACGCGGTTGAGACTGTGCTGATGGGACTGATTTACGGCGGTCAGGTGCAGGCGATGCTGCCGCGGCTTGCCGCGAAGAATTACGCGGGGATGGAGTTGATTCGCCCGCTTTATCTGACGCGCGAGCGCAGCGTACAGGCGTGGGTGGACTTTTGCGGGCTGAATTTTGCCTCGTGCGATTGCCCGGCGAAAAAGCTGGAGAGCGATACCAAGCGCGCGGCAGTCAAGGCGCTGATTGCATCGCTTGCGGCGGAAAATCCGCAAATTGAGGCGAATATCCTAAATGCCGTCAAGAATGTGGATACCGCAAAGCTGCTGGGCTGGCGGGATGAAAACGGACGCCACAGCTTCCTCGACCGGTTGGAAAAGTAAGAAAAAGCGGAAAACCTGATGGGTTTTCCGCTTTTTTTGTGGAAATTCCGGTCGCCATAGCGCAAGTGCAATGAAAAACGGTCGTAAAGCGGCCGTTTTCATCAAAAGCCCGGCTTTGCCGCACTTTCCTGATCTGCTCAAGGGAATTATTCGGTTTTGATATACAGCATGCGGATGGAGTTTAGCACGCACAGCATGGCAACGCCGGTATCTGCGAACACCGCCAGCCACATGGACGCGATACCCGCAAGGCCCAGCACCATGACGAGCAGCTTAACGCCCAGTGCAAATATGATGTTTTGCCGTGAGATGCGTTGTGCACCGCGCGCAATCTGTACGGAGGCAGGAATAGAAGACAGGTCGGCGTTCATGAACACCACGTCTGCGGCTTCGATTGCCGCGTCCGCGCCGCTGCCCATCGCCGCGCCTACGTCTGCACCCGCAAGCACGGGAGCGTCGTTGATGCCGTCGCCGACAAACATCACCGCGCCGTGCTTTTCACGCAGCTCGGTTAGCGCGGTCAGCTTATCCTCGGGCAGCAGGCGTGCGCGTACCTCTTGGATGCCAAGCTCGTGTGCGACCGCGTCCGCAGTCTCCTGTGCGTCTCCGGTCAGCATGGCGGTGGTCAGGCCCTGCGCCTGCATGCGGTCCATGGCTTGCTTCGCGTCTGCCTTGACCGTGTCTGCAATCACGATATGGCCAAGCAGCTGTCCGTCCTGCGCAAGAAGGACCTCGGTGCTGCCGGGCGTACCAGTGAAGCCTGCAAGGTTGATGCCATGCCGTTCGAGCAGCTTGCGGTTACCGCACAGCACGGTTTTGCCGCCGATAACGGCTTCTATGCCCTCGCCTGCCTGCTCACGGATGGAATCCGTAGCGGGATAGTCGGTCTGGCAGGCGGCCAGAATGGATTTTGCAATCGGATGCGTGGACGCGGATTCGCAGGCTGCCGCAAGCTGCAGCAGCTCAACGGCTTCCATATTCGCGTCCGTGGCAGGGATGACCTGCTGCACGGCGAAGTTGCCGCGGGTAATGGTACCGGTCTTATCCATGACAATGGTTTTCACGTCGTTGAGCGCCTCAAGCGATACGCCGCCTTTGAACAGGATGCCGCGTTTGGAGCCTGCGCCGATGCCTGCAAAGTAGGTCAGCGGTACGCTCAGCACAAGCGCGCACGGGCAGGAAATGACAAGGAAGGTCAGCGCGGTGTATACCCAGTGTGCCCAGTCGCCAGTGATGAGGCCGGGGACGAGTGCGGTCAATGCCGCGATGCCGACCACGACGGGCGTATAGACACGCGAAAAGCGGGTGATGAAACGGTCAATTTTGGGTTTGCGCGCGGCGGCGTTTTCCACGCTGTCCAAAATACGCTGTACCATGCTTTCCGCCAGCACATGGGTGACGCGCAGGCGGAGCACGCCGTCCGTATTGACGCAGCCGGACAGCGCACGGTCGCCGGGTGCGACGCGCACCGGCACTGGTTCGCCGGTGATGGCGGCGGTGTCCAGACGGCTGACGCCTTCCACGACTACGCCGTCGAGCGGGACGCGGTCGCCCGGACGGACGAGCACGAGGTCATCGACCTGCGCATCGGCGGCGGGAATGGTCTGCGTACTGCCGTCAGGCAGGATGCGATTGACGGTTTCCGGCCGCAAATCGACCGCCTGCATGATCTGACGGCGCGACCGTTCGACCGCGCGATCCTCGAAATATTCGCCGATGCGGTAGAACAGCATGACGCCGACGGCCTCGTCGGATGCGCCGATGACCCATGCGCCGATAGTGGCCAGTGCCATCAGAAAGTTTTCGTCAAATACGCGGCCTTTAACGATACCCCGTACAGCGGTCAGCAGCACGCGCCAGCCGAGCAGGAAGTATGCGGCCAGCATGGCGACGACCTGCGGTACGCCGTCCAGCACCAATTCGCCGAGCAGAAACAGCCCCGCGCCAATGAGAAGTTCGGCCAGCGTATGGCCGCCGGCTTCTTCCTCGTCCTCTTCGGGCGCGATGACCTTTGTTGTGCCTTCGATGGAGGTGCAGATTTCACGGATACGGGGCAGCAGTGCGTCCGGGTTGTCGCCGGTCACGCGCAGCTGACGGGTTTCAAACACCAGTGTGCAGTCGTGCACGCCGTCCAGAAGGCTGATCTGGTGCTGCATTTCTGCCGCACAGTGCGCGCAGCCGAGGTTTTGCAGCGTATACACGCGCTGTTTGCCGTGCTTACGGGAAGTATGCGCCGCGGAATGGTGTTCGTGATGTGCCGGATGATGGTCATGTCCGCAGCCGCAGGCATCATCGTGGTGATGGTCATGCCCGCAGCCGCAGGTATCATCGTGGTGATGGTCATGTCCGCAGCCGCAGGCATCATCGTGGTGATGGTCATGTCCGCAGCCGCAGGCATTATCGTGGTGATGGTCATGCCCGCAGCCGCAAGAGGCGGAATGGGAACATTCTGTGTTGTTTTCGATGTTTGTTATATGTGTATGGGCATGCAATGTGCGTTCGGTGGCAGTTGCAGCCTTGCAGGATTCTTGTGATGTCATAATGACGCCTCCCGATCTATATATGAATGATTGTTCATATGTTCATGTATTCATATTATGGCATAACAAGCGGTTTGTCAATATGGGATATGAAAAAAGATGCACAAAAGAAAAGACCGTCATTTGACGGTCTTTGATGCAGATTGAAAAGGCTCAGGCGGCGCTTTTATCCGGCAGCTGTGCCAGAATGATGGCGGCAAACATGAGCACGCAGCCCAGAATCTCGCGGCCGGACAGCGTTTGATGCAGAATCACCCAACCGGCAAGCACGGAGATAACCGACTCCAGGCTCATGATAAGCGAGGCAACCGTCGGATTCATGCCCTTTTGCCCGATAATTTGCAGGGTATAGGCCGCGCCGGAGGATAGCGCGCCTGCGTACAGCACAGGCTTCCAAGCGGCAAGTAATGCGCTCAGGCTGGGCTGCTCAAAGAGCAGCATACCCACGCCCGCAATCGCAGCGCACACATAAAACTGAATACAGGACATCTTCACGCTGTCAGTCAGCGGAGAAAAATGGTCAATGACCATAATATGTACAGAAAACAGGATAGCGCAGATAAAGGTGAGCAGGTCGCCGAGGTTCACGCTCAAGCCGTCGGTCAGGCAGAGGAAATAGAGGCCGACGATTGCCAGCGCAACACCGCACCAGACCAGTCTGCCGCATTTACGCCTGAACAGAAGGCCGAGCAGCGGCACAATTAAGATATAGCAGGCAGTCAGAAAACCGGATTTGCCGACCGTAGTGTACAGCAGGCCAATCTGCTGAAAAATGCTCGCAAAGCACAGCACCGTGCCGCAGCATACACCGCCGAGTATCAGCGTTTTGCGTGCGCGCCGTTTTTCTTCCGCATTTTCGTATGTGTGGATTGCTCCGTTCCGGTGCAGGATGGCAACAACGGGAAGCAGGACGATGCCGCCGATAACACTGCGCGCAAACAAAAAAGTGAATGGGCCGACGTAGTCCATGCCGACGCTCTGTGCCACGAACGCCACACCCCAGATGGCAGCGGTGAGCAGCAGAATCAGAGAGTTTCGGATTTTCAAGGCGAAAACGCTCCTTTGCAGGAAAATTCTGAATACATAAAAAAACGAACCGCTTCAGGCGGTTCGCTTTTTTGGAGCTGCTGACCGGATTTGAACCGGTGACCTCATCCTTACCAAGGATGCACTCTACCTACTGAGCTACAGCAGCGAAGTGGCAGGGGCAGTAGGGATCGAACCCACGGCACTCGGTTTTGGAGACCGATGCTCTACCAGCTGAGCTATACCCCTATATGGCTCCTCAAGTTGGACTCGAACCAACGACCCTGCGGTTAACAGCCGCATGCTCTACCGACTGAGCTATTGAGGAATGTGAAAAGTGCTGGTACAAAGCTACAAGCATTTATTGCAGTTAGCCTAAACATTATAGCGCGCAAAGTGAAAAGTTGTCAAGAGAAAAATGAAAGAAAAACGGAAAAATTCGTAAAAGTTGTTGGCCGGTCTGTGGCGGACGAACAGAGCCGCCCGCCACAGGCGGTGAGGGATTTATTCGGCCAAACGGTAAATGGCAAGGATAGCGTCCTTATCGAGCGAGGTATAGCTTTTAACCGGGCCTTTTACGGTGTGCACGGTGTTGCTCGCAAGTGTTTCATAGTCTGCGGGCTTGATGCCGAGCTGCGACAGATGTACCGGCATGCCAATCTCCTCAAAAAAGCGCTTCATGGTCAGAATACCTTCACGCGCGGTGCGCTCGGGGCAGGTAAAGTCCATCTCCACGCCGAACACGCGGTTTGCCAGCTGTGCAAAGCGCGGGATATCGTTTTTCATCTCGTACATTGCCCACGCGGGGAACAGAACGGAAAGGCCCGCGCCATGCGCAATTTCGTCCCGGAAAGCGCTCAACTCATGCTCAAGTTTATGCACCGGGAACAGACGTGTGCGGCCGCAGCCGGTGTAATCGTTGTGGGACACGCTGCCCGCCCACATGAGAGTAGCGCGTGCCTCGTAGTCGTTGGGATTGGCGATGGCGCGGCGGCCCGCATCGCGCGTTGCGATGAGCAGGCCTTCGCAAATACGGTCGGTGATGTCGCTTTCGCCGCCCGCGGGGGTGAGGTAGCGCTCAAGCGTGTGCATCATGATATCCACGATGCCGCAGCCGGTTTGGAATTTGGATACGGAAAACGTATTTTCCGGGTTGAGGAAGCTGATGCGCGGACGGTTGGTCTGGCTGGTGATGCCGCGCTTTTCGCGGGTTTCCTCGTTGGTCAGCACGCAGGAGTTGCTGCTTTCCGAGCCGGAGGCGGCAAGCGTCAGCACGGTGGCGATGGGCAGGGTCTTGTCGGGCGCGGTGCCGGTGGAGGCGAATTCCCACGGGTCGCGGCCCGTGGCAACGCCCATGCCGATGCCCTTGGCGGAGTCGATGACCGAGCCGCCCCCGACAGCAAGGATAAAGTCGATTGCTTCACGTCGGCAAAGCGCAATGCCCTTGCGCACCATAGACACCTTGGGGTTCGGTTCAACGCCGCCGAACTCAATAAATGACAAACCGGCATGGAACAGGCTTTGCTCCACGCGGTCGAGCAGGCCGGATGAGCGCGCACTCGATCCGCCGAAGTGCACCAGCACGCGGTGCGCGCCGATTTCCTTGAGTTTCGGGCCGATTTGCTCTTCGATTCCACGGCCAAAGACAATCTCGGTTGTTGTGTGGATGGTAAAATTCAGCATAGCGGCGACATCCTGCCTTTCTGATTGAATAAGTTAATTCTATTATACCTGTTGTAGGTTTGTCAAACATATTGGACAGAGAACTCTAAAGGAGAAAGCCAACCCAGAGGCCTCATGGGAAAGTTATTGGAGCAGCGGTTATGGACAGCAAGCTGCTTTGTG
>NZ_JBQKJP010000049.1:0-22170 GCF_052117205.1 Candidatus Agathobaculum pullicola
GTTTACAGACTCCTTTCAGAATGGTGTGTGGTAACTTCATTCTACCAGAGATCTGCAAACCATGTCTCTTTTTATCCTCTATTCAATTTGCGCAACTTATCTTACATTATCTGTCTCTTTATTCCCCATGTGTTCTTCCCCTCTCAATCCCAATATGCTTGTATTAAGCGCAATGCCCCTGACTTGGATACACCATCTGTTTCCTCGCCTGCACTGCGCTTTCTACATCACTTTCCAATAATTTAGCACGAATTTGGGCAATTTTATCTGCATCAATTATCATATAGCTCTTGGCGCCGGTGTGGGAGCAAATCAATTTTTCTTCTTCCATCTGCCGAAACGATTTCTGCATAGTATTGGGATTGCCCCCTATCAGTGCACTTAACATGTGGAATGGAATCAACCAGATCAATTCCTCCCTCTTAAGTGTATTATTACTATAATACGCTTTTATAACTGTATTATATATGACACAGTTATGTGTTAATAGCTGGTCATCTATTTGATTTGAACACGGAATAGAAAAACGCCTGCCAGAATTGTTCATTCTGTCAGGCGTTATGGTATCTTTCCAAATATTCAACTACATGCGCCACGGCATCGTGGTCGTTATCTCGAATCCGAACCACTGTGTGCCGAAACATATCTGGTGATGCATTTTCCGGCACAAAGGAAATTGCCGCCTCCTTCAGCATGGATAAGTCGTTATCGCTATCCCCTACGGCATAAATTTTATTACGCGACACGTTGCAATCTGATGCGATTTGCATCATTGCTGTACCCTTGCTGATACCCCATCGCGTCACTTCGCAGAAAGTTGGCATGGTGCAAACAGCATGGAACAAATCCTTAAACTGTTTCAAAAACATCCGAACCAGTGAAACTTCTGACGCCTTGCCGGTGAAATTGATTTGACACCAGTCAGCCGGATCCGGCAAGTCTGTCACACTCACGCAGTCATATGCTAAGTGCAGTACACGCATATGCTGTTCGGTTTCTGCGCTTATACGGCAGATTAAAATCCGATCCGGTAAAAATATTTCACATCCAATTTTAGGAAATGTGAAAAGAACTTGTTCTATCAATTCTGGTGTTTGCTCCGGCATGCCGGCACAGTGCAACATTCGATTTTGTTTATCCAACACAAGCGAACCATTTAGTAAGCTATATGGTGCATTTATTGGGAGTAAGCCGATATAGTCGGTTACAGCCGCATACGCGCGTCCGGTGGCCAAAGAAAAGAGGCCTCCTTCTGTGGTAAAATAGCGTAAAGCCTGTAAATTGACATGTGAAATTTGTCGATCACTGTCCAGTAATGTGCCATCCATATCGCATGCAAGCATCATACCATCAAACTTTTTCATGCCATATTCTCCAACTTTTTCAGAATCTGCACAAAATAGGTGGGCAGCGGTGCAGAAAAGTGCATCGTCTGCTGTGTGGTCGGGTGGCAAAGCGTTAACTGTGCAGCGTGAAGGCATTGACCTCCAATATCAGAAAATCGGTCTTTTTTTAAGCCGTAGATCGGATCGCCAATAATGGGATGCCCAACTGATGCCATATGCACACGAATTTGATGTGTGCGCCCAGTTTCTAATTGAAATGCCATGTGGGTGTATCCGTGAAATCGTTTGAGCACGGTATAATGTGTGATTGCTTCCCGTCCCCCCTCTACGATGGCCATTTTCTTACGGTCAGTCTTGTGGCGTGCAATCGGTTTGTCAATCGTACCAGAATCCTCACGCGGGCTGCCTACCACAATAGCTTCATACCCACGAAAAGCGGTATGTGCTGCAATCTGTGCTGCAAGACTTTGATGTGCTGTATCATTTTTTGCAACCACCAAAAGACCGCTTGTATCCTTGTCAATGCGGTGTACAATGCCGGGACGATGCTCCCCGTTGATGCCGGATAAACTGTCTCCACAGTGATACATCAGTGCATTAACCAGCGTACCCGACCAGTTTCCAGGGGCAGGATGGACAACCATTCCACGCGGTTTATCAACCACAATGATGTCTGCATCTTCATAGACAATATCCAGTGGGATATTCTCCGGCACAATATCTACCTCACGCAATTCTGGTAAAATAACGGTGATAACTTCACCTCCAAGCAATTTATAGTTCTTTTTTAGTGGCTGCCTATTGCAGGAAACAGCTTTTTCAAGAAGCAAATTTTGTGCAGCCGAACGAGTTAGTCCCTCTATCTGCTCGGAAAGCCAACTATCTATGCGCGCCCCCGCCTGTGCAGCGGATGCAGTCAAAATGATTTCATTCATGGTTGCCACGCTCCGAAAACTCGTTATGGGTGGTATCTGTTTGCTTCTCATCCTTATGCAAGAACATAAAATAGATAATAAACAGTAAAGCGCCTACGCAAATGAAAATATCAGCAACATTAAACACCGGAAAATGAATCAACCGAAAATCAAATAAATCCACTACAAATCCGCGCAATATCCTATCAATTGCGTTGCCGAGCGCTCCTGCACCAACCAATACCAGTGACCAGCGGCCCAATCCGTTCTGCACCCAGCCCTTATATATCGCCACAGCGATGGCGATCGATATCACTACAGCCAGCGTCACAAAAATCCAACGGGAATCAAATTGAGCGAACATGCTAAATGCTGCGCCACGGTTCTCTACGTAGGTCAAATGAAATACATTTTCAATCAAAGGAATAGTTTGTTGTGCCTGTAGACTAGTGAATGCCCAGTATTTTATTACTTGATCGAGCGCGATCATTAGCACTGCCAAAACAATATACAGCATTTTCACGTACTCCTTGCTACTTAAAAAGGGGGAACAGAAAACCTTCTGTTCCCCCTTCCTTTTGATTTGTTTATCCTACAACTTTGGCGCAGCGCGCGCACAAAGAGGGATGCTTTGCATCAGCACCGACTGATTTAGACTGTTTCCAGCAACGCAGGCACTTCTCCCCTGCTGCACGAGCAACCGCAATTGTCAAGCCCGGCAGATTCTCGCTTGCCATGCCTTCCCCAGCACCATCGACAACTGAAAGTTCAGAAACAATGCAGAGGTCTGCCAAATCCTGACCGCAGCTATTTAGGAAGGCAGTTAGTTCTGCATCTGCATATACAGTTACGCAGGCCTCCAGCGGTTTACCAATCGTCTTTGCACTGCGCGCGCCCTCCAGCGCTTTGTTCACGTCATCGCGGAAAGCAGTCAACTTTGCCCATTTCTCTATATCTGCATTGGTAAACGACAAAGTATCATCCACTGCAGGCATTTCATTGTATGCCACGTTACGCACATCGTCTTTCTCGGTATGCGGCATAGACTGCCAGATTTCGTCTGCCGTAAAGCAAAGAATAGGAGAAAGCATGCGTACCAATGCACTGAGAATCCGATACATCGCAGTCTGTGCAGAACGACGGCTTAGCCCTTCGGTATCATCGCAATACAGACGATCTTTGATAACATCCAGATAAAAATTGGACATATCAACAACACAGAAGTTGTGAATCGCATGAAACACTGTATGGAACTCATAAGAATCATAGCCTTCGCGCACTTTTGCAACCAGCTCGTTGAGACGCATTAAAGCCCACTTGTCAAGCTCCGGCAGTTCTACATAAGAAACCATATCCACCTTGGGATTAAAATCAAACAAATTACCCAGAATATACCGTGCCGTATTGCGAATCTTCAAATAATTCTGCGACAGATGCTTGAGCATGTCCTTGGAAATACGCATATCTTGGTGGTAATCGGAAGACGCAACCCAAAGACGCATAACATCCGCACCATACTGGTTTAAAATATCGTCAGGCGCAATACCGTTGCCGAGCGATTTTGACATCTTCTGACGCTCTTCATCTACGATCATGCCGTGCGTAATAACCGTTTTATACGGTGCCTTGCCTTGTGTAGCAATCGAGGTCAGCATGGAGGACTGGAACCAACCACGATACTGGTCGTTGCCTTCCAGATAGACATCAACCGGCGTGGACTGATGCTCACGATTCTCAATGACTGCACGCCAGGAAGATCCGGAATCAAACCAAACGTCCATCGTATCGGTTTCTTTATCAAAATCGCTGCAACCGCACTCACATTTGATCTCAGCCGGTAGAATCTCGGACGGCTCCAGATCAAACCAAGCGTTTGAACCCTTCTCGCGGAACAAATCGGCTACAATCTTAATGGTTTGCTCATTAACCAGCGGCTTGCCGCACTTCTTGCAGGTAAAAATCGGAATTGGAACGCCCCATACGCGCTGACGGGAAATACACCAGTCAGAACGCTCACGAATCATGGAGGTCATACGCTCTTCGCCCCAACCGGGAATCCATTGGATGTTCTCGCATGCCTTAATGGCATCATCCTTCAGAGCATCCACCGAGCAGAACCACTGCTCAGTCGTGCGGAAGATGATTGGATTCTTGCAGCGCCAGCAATGTGGATAACTGTGCACAATCTCTTCGATTGCCAGAAGCGCGCCTTGTGCCTTCAAATCCTCCAAAATAATCGGCGTGGTCTTTTCATAATACATATTCGCATACTTGCCAGCTTCTGCCGTGGTCATGCCCTTGCCATCAACCGGAACAATGATCGGGATATCGTATTTCTGGCAAACGATAAAGTCATCTGCGCCAAAGCCCGGAGCTGTGTGAACACAGCCGGTACCAGCATCCAGCGTGACATGATCGCCACAGATCACGACACTTTCACGATCCATGATCGGATGCCAGGTTCGCATCAGTTCAAGGTCCGAGCCTAACAACGTGCCAAGCACTTCCCAAGAATCGATCTTGGCAGCTTCCATCACAGACTTTACCAGTTCCTTGGCAAGCACATAAATATCGCCGGAAGGAATCTTGACCAGATCATATTCATAAAGCGGGTTGACCGAAATTGCAAGGTTGCCCGGCAATGTCCATGTCGTCGTTGTCCAAATCACAAAGTAGACATTGTCCAAACTGCCGGTAATAGCTGCAATTTTTCCGCCCTTGTCATCGGTCACGCGGAACTTTACATAAATTGAGGCACACGGCTCATCTTGATACTCAATCTCAGCCTCCGCAAGCGCAGTTTCATCATGCGGGCACCAGTAAACAGGCTTCATCCCCTTATAGATGTAGCCTTTATTTGCCATTTCGCCGAAGATCTCAATTTGGGTTGCCTCGTAGTCATGTGTCAAGGTCAAATACGGGCGCTCCCAGTCTCCAATGACACCAAGACGCTTAAACTGGGTTCGCTGCGTATTTACGTGGTCATGTGCAAACTCTTCGCACTTGGAGCGGAAATCAGCAGTAGAAACCTTGTCGCGGTCCATACCATAAGCCTTGATTGCCTGACGCTCAATCGGTAAACCATGCGTATCCCATCCGGGAATATACGGTGCCTGATAGCCCATCATATTGCGGGAACGTACAATAAAATCCTTCAAAATCTTATTAAGTGCGTGTCCCATATGCAGGTTGCCATTTGCATACGGCGGACCATCATGAAGAACGAAGAGGGGCTTGCCCTCATTCTTTTTCATCAATTCGTGGTAGAGATCGTCCTTTTCCCAGTTTTCCAGAAAACCCGGCTCGCGCTTAGGCAGTCCGGCACGCATCGGGAAGTCGGTTTTTGGCAGATTAATTGTGTTATTGTAATCCTGCTGCATGGTGCAGTATTCAGTCCTTTCAATTGTTACTTTACTTCCTTGGGGTCATAATCAGCGCCAAATTTTAATTCACCAAAGTCAAATTTGCGCGTAGCATCTTCTATGGGAGCATCTGCTTGCTCATCTTGTGGTGCCGGTTGTACGGGAGCCTGCTGTTCTGCCGGCTGAGGTGCGGGCTGTGCTGGCTCCGGCTGTTGTCCGACCAATTTTTCTGCCTTGGCCAGTTCTATCAAAGCCTTAGCCTGCGCCTGATAAGCTGCAGAAATGCGTGCAACAAATTCCAGTGTGCTCTTTTTTGCCGTTTGAAGTTTTTGCTCTTCCAATGTGATTTCATCGCGCGTATTTTTGACTTTATTTTCGGTTTCATCCTTTGCCGCAGTAACAATATCCTGCGCCTCTTGCTTAGCCTTATCAATAGTGTCCTGCGCAATGGTCTGTGCGCTCATAAGTGCACGTCGCATACCATCTTCTACACCACGGTATTCTTCAATTTTATCGACCAGAACTTTCATTTTTGCTTTCAGCGCAGCATTTTCTTTCTGCATTGCTGCGAATTCCTCCGCAACGCGCTCCAAAAATGTGTCCACTGATTTCATGTCATATCCGCCGAAAACCGCTTTTTCAAAGCCGATTTCCTGAATTTCCTGCACCGTCATATGTTATTCCTCCGTTTTTTTCTCCTGTTTCCTACGGGAAAATGGCCGGGCATCACCCGACCACTGATTCCACCGTATATTCGACAGGCTTAGAGCATGTATAATACTTGTTCTAATGCAACCAGAACAAGAAATGCCAGCAAAAACGCCAAGTCAAATGGAATACTTCGCAACGCATTGATACGGCTAAGCAAACTGCGGAACGGTTGGATGATTGGTTCTGTTACAAGACACAGTAATTCGTATATCTGTGAACTGCTGCCCTGTGCAAACCAACTCATGATAGCTCGTGCAAAAAACAAAAATTGCAAAATCCGCAGTAGACTGGCTACTATATATATTACAATTGTGTTCACGGCATCATAACCTTAAAAATACATACCACTGCTTTCTAATTCGTCAATCAAATCGCCCATAATATCAACATTATAGGGTGTGATGATGTATGTGCTGTTTGCAACCTTTTTAATTTTTCCTTCGTTGGCATATGCAACACCGCTGAGAAAATCCACTAAACGACGTGCAATATCCTTATTAGTCTGTTCCAGATTCAGTACCACTGTGCGCTTATCTTTTAAATGGTCGGCAATTTCAGCTGCATTTTCGAAGCGATCCGGCTTGACCAACACCACAGCGAGCTGTGTTGTCGTGTTGATGTTTACCACTTTATTCCCACGGCGTGGCGAAGATGCTTCCGTCGATGCACTATCATAAGACCGATCATAGGATCTTTCATACGACCGTTCATATGATGACGGTGCACTACTTTTCACTGGCTCTTCATTGCGCTGGCGGGGCAGTTCCTCTTCGTAATCGTCCTCAACATCCTCGCCCTTAACCCAATCGATAAAGCCTTTGATCGAACCCATGCAAAGTTCCTCCTTATGTTTTAGGGCGAAATGATTTGATACGGGCGCGTACCAAAAATCGCTGTGCCGATGCGAACCATGTTTGCACCGCACTCAATCGCCATTTCAAAATCATTCGTCATTCCCATAGACAAATAATCCATATTTACATTATCGTATTTTTTCGTCAAAATGTCAACAAATACTTGTCGCATTTCGTGAAAGTAGCTGGAATTTTTCGATATTTCATCCGCAATTGGCGGAATCGCCATTAAACCGCGGATATGCAGCGATTTTTTTTCACTTAATCTGGAAATAGCTTCATCCAGTTCTTCTATCATTAAGCCGCTTTTTGCCGCTTCTCTTCCGATATTTACCTCTAAAAGAATATCCTGACATATCCCATGCTTGGTCGCTTCCTTTGCAATGGCTTCTCCCAAGCGGATGGAACCAACCGATTGTATCAACGAAACTTTGCCGATCAGATATTTCACTTTGTTGGTCTGGAGTGTACCGATAAACTGCAGATCCGCTCCATCATAGGCATGCTGTTCATACTTGTCCAGTAATTCCTGCACGCGGTTTTCGCCACATACTCTGATGCCGGCGGTGATTGCTGCATGTACCCGCTCCGCATTATTCATTTTTGAGGCTGCAACCAGAATAATATCTTCCGGTTTTTTTCCTGCACGTTGTGCTGCCCGTGCGACACGTTCCTGAACCGATGCAATGCGGCTTTTCAGTTCCCTGCTTTCTTGCTCCGTCATGTCTTCACCACCATATTGTTCTGCAAATTCTTTCCGCTTATAATAATTTGGTCCTGCGCCACCAGCATGTCTGAATTGGTTGCACTTTGCTCAACAACATAATAGTCCTCAGTCTCATAAAGTTTATTAATAATTTTAAACTTTTGGAAACTGCCACTGAGAATAAATACACCATCTTGCTTTTGAATTTTTCCGTCGCTGGCAGTCGTTTCCTGCACATAAACCGCTTCTTTTGGGACCTTCAGGCCGGTATATGTGGCAATAATAATCTCTATCGGCTGCTGTCGCATAGAAACCATTTGACTGTTAAATTCCGTACCTGCCAAAACCACCAATGCAGTTTCACTGGTGCGATCTTTGATAATAGAATAAACCGAAACCGGAGTCTCTAAAGAAGCCTGTGTGAAATTGACACGAAGACTTTTACCAACCGAAAATCGGTCTGCATCTTCCTGAGATATTTCTGCAACCAGATACCATGTAAAACCTTGAATCATCTTGCCCCATGCCTGCTCACTGACAAGGGGCTTCGCTTCAGTAAGTTCATGAAACCGATCTACCGTGATGTCTTCTAACTCATCTAATGTAAGCATGTTTTCATAGCCGTCCACGACCTCGGAGAAATAGCCGGTTGCAGGGGCTGTCAACTGCGTTGTATGACCAGATAACTGTGCATTTAAGCTATCCCGTTCTAAGACCAGCGTATCTCTCTCTGCCGTAATGGCAGCCGTGTCCACACTATTGGCTTCACGGCGCAGTGCAAGCGTGCGCAGGGACTCGGCAGAAGAATGTAATGCAGTGCCAGAACCGGTTTTTGTTTGTGATGCCATCTGCTGCAAGGACAAAATAATCATCTGATCCAGCTTTGAAGCATCTGCCCCGTCTGTCGCAGACTGTAATGCCGTATTTAACAAATCGATTCTGTTTTCTAATGGGTCGAGCTGCTGACTCAACGCCAGAGCATCTTCATCAGAATAAGCGATAGCAAGTGGCGCACTCTGCTGCACACGCTCACCGCTGTAAACGATATGTTTGACGGATTTTCCTGTGCTCCCACTAATAGGAATTTCGTCACGGAAAAACCACCCCTGCGCATTGATGCTGTCATTCACTGCTATCTGAATGGCAGGAGTGGTTTCTATACCAGTAGAAAAAGCACTGATTATTTTCTGCCCCAGATATATAAGTATCACAACTGCAACTAATACAAAAATGATTCTGCCATTAACGCTGTTTCTCGTGTGTACTTTCTTTTTACCTGTTTGTTGCTGCATAAGAAACCTCGTATATTCTCATTCCGCCGCACGCTCCTCTCTTGGTGCATGCAGATCAACACGATTCTGCGGGATCAGTGTGGAAATGGCGTGCTTATATATCATCTGTTGTTTTCCATCACTGTCCAAAATCACAACAAAATTATCAAATCCACGGATCGTTCCGCGCATTTGGAACCCATTTGTCAAAAAAACAGTGGTATTGATTCCTTGCTGGCGTAACGCGCACAGCATCCGGTCCTGCAGATTAATTTCGTATCGCACAATGACTCCTCCAATATTTTACAATTTATGGTATCATTGTACACTTTGATTTTGCAGATATTCTGTCGCTTTCTGTAGGACGTTTGAGAAGTCATCATCTCTATTATAATAGATCCATTGGATGCTGTCATCCCTTTTTAGCCATGTTAACTGTCTTTTTGCATAATTTCGACTGCGCTGTTTGAGTAATTGCACACAAAAATCCAGCGAATCTTTGCCTTCTAAAAAACCAATCAGTTCTTTGTAGCCGATAGCTTGTGCAGCTGTCCCGGTAAGTGCCCCTCTGGAAAGGAGATGTCGTGTTTCTTCCAATAACCCGTCTAAAAGCATTTGATCTACACGGCTATCGATCCGGTGATACAATGTCTGGCGATCCGCTGGGGCTATACCAATTTTTGTAGCGAAGTATTTGGGAGCTGGGCGTTTATGCTGGCGGTTAAATTCTCCTATCGTCAAACCGGTTTGTTCATAAACCTCCAGTGCGCGAATCACCCTTTTGAGGTTATTCGGATGTAATCGCTGTGCGCTTTCCGGATCAACTGCCGCCAGAAGTGCATGTACAGCCAGATTTCCTTGGGTGGCTGCCATATGCTGATATTTTTGTCGCACCGTCAAATCGGTTTCATCACCAGAAAAAGTACTGCATTCAATCAGTGCATCCATATACAGGCCGGTTCCTCCAACCACAATTGGTGTCATGCCGCGCGACAAAATGTCCTGAGCAGCTCCGTCGGCCAATTCTACATATCGGGCAACGGAAAACGGCTCGTCGGGCTCACAGATGTCCAGTAGATGATGAGGGATTCCCTGCCGCTCGTCTACCGTTGGCTTTGCAGTGCCAATATTCATGCCGCGATAGATCTGCATTGAATCTGCCGAGATGATTTCCGTATGCAGTTGTTTTGCCAAGGCAACTGACAAGGCGGTTTTTCCACTGGCCGTTGGCCCGCAAATACAGATCAAACGGTTTTGCATCCTGTACTCCTCATTATTGATTTACTCGCTTGAACATTTTGTCTAATTCATATTTAGTCAACCGAACAATCGTCGGCCTGCCATGTGGGCAGGATTGCACATCTCCATCCGCCAGTACACGATCACACAGATCCTGTAATTCCATTGGTGCGGAGGCCTTCCCTGCCTTGATGGCAGCTTTACAGGCAACGGTATGAATCAGATCATCCAATCGGTCGGGGATCGCCGCGCGGCTATTCATCAACTTTTCCGCTAACTCACCGATTACGCTTGCCACGTCTGCGCTATCCAGATACGCTGGCGCGCTACGCACCGCAAAGCTGTTTTCCCCAAAGCTGTCGATCGAAAAACCGGCTTTCCGTATTTCCTCGAGTCCTGACTGGACGGCAGCCGCCTCCTCGCCGGTTAGCTCCACGATGACAGGCGTCAGCAGTTCCTGCTGCGGTATTTCAGTTTCTTTCCGCAACTTATTAAACAGCAAACGTTCATGTGCAGCATGCTTATCAATCAGGATTAATCCGTCTCGATCTTCTGCAATAAGATAGGTCTGAAAGCATTCTCCAATCACGCGAGCGCCTCTATCAATTGGTTCTAACGTTTTCACAGCATTTGGCTTTGAGATGACTTCGCTCTGCGCAATAGGCATTGGCGTATTTTGCATGATCGATGGCGCTTGTACGACAGAAGTCTGCTGCAATTCGGTGAGCGGAGGGCTGAAAGAATGATGGTATGTTGATGCTCTATGCTCATCTTGTATAATGCGCGGTGCTGCAAAGCAACCATCGGAAAAAGAAGGTCTTTTTGCACGCGGTGGCACGGCAACAAAAAAATCTTCCAACTCAGAAGCATCCATCCGTTTATCGGATGGCAAAGATTCTTCCATACGCTTGGAGACTGCAAAACATTGCTGCTGATAAACCGGAACAGTCTCTTTAATTTTTGAATCGAACGGTTCTGTTTCCCGATGTGTCAACTGCGGCATATTGTCATTTGCTGCGATAGCATTTTTACAAGCGACATAAACCGCCTCAAACACCGGCTTCTCCTGAGAAAACTTGACCTCGGTTTTTGCAGGATGCACATTAACATCCACTGCAGCGAGCGGAAGCTCTAAAAATACCGCTCCGGATGGATACTTACCGGTAATCATTGCATTGCGGTATGCTTCTTCAAGCGCTGCTTGCATCAATCGGCTTTTCACATATCGCCCATTCACAAAAAAATGCTGCATAGAGCGATTGGATCTGCCGGCATGTGGCTTCACAATATATCCGTAAACTTTCATTCCATTCCGTTCGGTTTCGGGAATTTCGATCATGTTAGCCGTCATTTCTTTACCGAACACCGCAAAGACCGGCGCCATCAGTTTGCCCTTACCATCGGTAGAAAACACCTGCTTTCCGTCACGAATCAGGCAAAATGCAATCTCCGGATGAGAAAGTGTGGCATGCTGTACAACTCCAAGAATATATCCTACCTCGGTAAAATCTTTTTTTAGAAATTTCATACGGGCAGGGGTATTGTAAAACAAGTCTCGCACGACGATGGTGGTACCCTCCGGGCAGCCGGCTTCTTCCTGTGCTTGTATTTCACCGGCTTCCAGATGCAAATGTGTCCCTGCGATCGCGCCTTTCTGCCGGGTAAACAAATCAATGCGTGTCACTGAAGAAATGGCAGCCAGCGCCTCGCCACGAAATCCCAGCGTACCGATGGCTGCCAAATCTTCCTCCGTGCGGAGCTTACTGGTTGCATGACGGCGAAATGCTATCGGTGCATCTTCTTTCGACATGCCACATCCGTTATCTGCAATGCGCAAATAGCTGATGCCTCCGTTTTCGATTTCTACTGTGATGCGGGTAGCCCCGGCATCGATTGCATTTTCAATCAATTCTTTTGCAACCGAAGCTGGCCGTTCAACCACCTCGCCAGCCGCGATTAGGTCTGCAAGATGGGAGGATAATTCATGGATAATTGCCATGTTCTGTTCCTTTCCAGTAGGCTATCGCCATGATATCTATGTGATGCTGTTGGGGACCGTGCTTTTTAGGTGTTAAAGCAGTTTTTTCAGCTCATACAAGGCATTCAGAGCCTCGATTGGAGTCATGGTATCCACTTGAAGCGCGCGCAGCCGCTGTGCCACAGCATTATCTGTCAATGTCTCCATAGTAACCTGCGGCCCCTCCTCCTCTATTTCATGCAGCTCCGGTTTGGGCATGGTTGCCTCCAAATCGGCCAGCACTGCTTTAGCTCGCTTGATCACCGCATTGGGAATACCCGCCAGCTTGGCAACCTCGATGCCGTAGCTGTCATCGGCGCCGCCACGCACGATTTTACGCAGGAACGTGATATCGTCACCGCGCTTTTTCACCGCGATATTGTAGTTTTTAACACCCTTGATCATGTCCTCCAGCACTGTCAGCTCATGATAATGTGTGGCAAACAATGCCCGCGCGCCCACTTTACGCTTATCGGCCACATACTCGATCACTGCACGGGCAATCGACATACCATCATAGGTGGAGGTGCCGCGTCCAATTTCATCTAAAATCAATAAGCTGGACTTGGTTGCATGCTTTAGAATATCCGCAACCTCGCTCATTTCTACCATAAAGGTGGACTGGCCACTTGCTAAATCATCCGAAGCGCCCACGCGGGTGAACACGCGGTCGGCTACGCCGATATGTGCGGAAGATGCGGGGACAAACGATCCGATTTGTGCCATAATTGTAATGAGTGCCACTTGTCGCATATAAGTGGACTTACCCGCCATATTCGGACCGGTGATGATCGCAACTCGATTTTCTCCGCTGTCCAATATGGTATCGTTGGGAATAAACAGGCTGTCCGCCAACATCTTTTCGACGACCGGGTGGCGACCATCGTGAATTTCAATGCGGTCCGAGAAATCCACGACTGGGCAAGTGTAGTTATTATCGCAGGCAGCCTCAGCCAGCGCGCACAGTACATCAAGCGCAGCAACAGACTGTGCCGTTTTCTGCACCCGATGCACTTGCTCGGCGATCTGATCCCGTACCGATACAAACACATCATATTCCAAAGAGGTCAATCTCTCTTGCGCACCGAGCACGGTGCTTTCCAGCTGCTTGAGTTCCTCTGTGATATATCGCTCACCATTGGCGAGCGTTTGTTTGCGGATATAATAATCCGGTACTGCATCAATATTGGATTTACTCACCTCAATATAATATCCGAATACGCGATTATAGCCGATTTTTAGCTTGCTAATACCGGTTTTCGCTCGTTCGGTCTGCTCGATAGCAGCGATTTTCCCTTTTCCGCCGGATGCCAAATCGCGGAGATAGTCAATTTCCTCATTGTAGCCGGGCCGAATGAGTCCGCCTTCACGCAGCAAGATGGGAGGCTCGTCCACGATTGCCAGTTCAACCAGTGCGTGAATATCCTCCAGCAAGTCCATATTGTTGGTTATTTCGCGCAGCATTGGTTGGGAAAATTGTGCCGTCTGCTCCCGGATTTCCGGCAGACACGCAATTGCAGAAGAGAGCGCGCGCAAGTCGCGACAATTGGCTGT
The DNA here is from genome assembly GCF_052117205.1 of Candidatus Agathobaculum pullicola. NCBI lineage: Bacteria > Bacillati > Bacillota > Clostridia > Eubacteriales > Butyricicoccaceae > Agathobaculum > Candidatus Agathobaculum pullicola. The sequence continues at coordinate 13,975 of NZ_JBQKJP010000049.1, forward strand.
GCCATAGGTGATGCGTCCGATCAGACGCTCAATGTCAAACACTTTTTTTAGAGCATCGGACAGCGTGGTTCGCGCAATCATATCATCGCATAGCGCGCCGACTGCCTGTTGACGACGTACGATATGTAAGGGATTAAACAACGGTTTTTCCAGCCACTGCCGGATCAGACGGGAACCCATGGCAGTTTTCGTTCGGTCAAGCACCCAAAGAAGCGTTCCCTTTTTCTCTTTGGTGCGCATAGTTTCGCACAGTTCCAGATTTCGACGCGCGATCAGATCCAACTCCATATATTGGCCCTGATGATAGACCTGTAAGTGGTTGAGCGCGGTAAGGCTTGCCTGCTGTGTCTGTTCCAGATAAGAAAGCAGCCCGCCCAGACATTGAACGGTTTGCGGCAAATCCGTAAGACCAGCGGCATCGAAATCTTCCACATGAAAATGAGAACGAATGTGTTCCGCTGACCGCTGTATATCAAAACTTTCCTCTGGCATCGGCTCAACCAATGCTTCTAAGCGCTCTTTCAAAAAAGTGAGAAAAGCATCTGCTGATACGGCAGCGCCGCCGACCAACACCTCCCTCGGCCCAAATCGACCAAGTTCACTGGCAATATCCTGCCAGTTATCCGATCCGGTAGCCCATATCTCGCCGGTGGTGATATCCGCGAAACATGCCCCGATACCGCCTTGTCCTGCGTAAACGCAGCCAAGAAAGTTATTGCGCTCTTCCTCCAACATCGAGGCCTCCACCACTGTGCCAGGCGTAACACGGCGAACGATTTCTCGCTTGACCAGCCCCTTGGCAAGTTTAGGGTCCTCTACCTGCTCACAGATAGCAATCTTATAGCCCTTTCGCACCAGCTTTGCGATGTAGCCTTCCGCGCTGTGATATGGTACGCCGCACATAGGCGCACGTTCTTCCTGCCCACATTCGCGGCCAGTTAGTGTGAGTTCCAACTCGCGGGAAACAAGCTTGGCATCATCAAAAAACATTTCATAGAAATCGCCCAAACGATAAAACAGAATATAATCCTTATTTTTGTTCTTAATTTCAAAATACTGTTTCATCATGGGCGTGAGTTCTGCCATTTTTTCGACCTCTTTCTATATTTTTCGCGCAAACAAGCAGCGCAGACTGGTCTTCTCGATTTCAGCCTCGATAAAAGAACCGATTTCAATATCTGCACCTCGTACGCATACCAACAGATTTCCCTCGGTACGTGCCGTAAAAGGGTACTCCGGTCCTTTCGCCGTGCCGTCTACCAGCAGGCGCACCGTTTTACTCTGATAGGCTGCCTGCCGCTGGGCAACGATGGCATCCTGCGCTTTGAGCAAACGTTCAAAACGCTGCTGCTTTTCCTGCGGCGTAGCATTATCTTCGTAAGACGCTGCGGGTGTCCCGGTGCGTGGAGAATAGAGGAAGGTAAACAATAAATCAAAGCGCACATCCTCAACCAGCTGGAGGGTCTGCTCGAAATCCTCATCAGTTTCTCCTGGAAAGCCGACAATAATATCGCTCGACAACGTAATATCGGGCATTTTTGATCGCGCATCAGTAATCAAAGCGCGATACCCGTCCGCTGTATATCGACGATTCATGCGGCGCAGAATTTCATCACTGCCGGACTGAAACGGCAGATGCAGCTGCTTGGCCACTTTCTCACACTGCGCCATAGCGTCAAACAAGCGGGACGAAGCGTCCTTTGGATGACTGGTCATAAACCGCAGCCAGAAATCACCCGGCACAGCGTTCAGACGACGCAGCAGATCAGCAAAGTCTATATCCAGCCCAAGATCTTTGCCATAAGAGTTGACGTTTTGGCCGAGCAGAGTAATTTCCTTATACCCTGCCGCAACCAACTCTCGCAGTTCTTTTTCAATTTCCTCTGGGCGGCGAGAGCGCTCACGTCCGCGCACATGAGGCACGATACAATAGGTGCAGAAGTTGTTGCAGCCATACATGATGGACAGCCATGCCTTTGGCCCCTGTGCGCGCAATACCGGCAGCCCCTCGGCAATATCATCCTCGCCGCCGATGTCAAAGACACGTTTTTTCTCAGTGAGCACACGGTATAACAGCGACGGGAAGCGCCAAAGCGCATGTGTACCGAACAGCAAGCTGACTTGAGGATAGCTTTTCTTGATTTTTTCTACATTTTTCTCCTGCTGCGCCATGCAGCCACACAGCGCAATCACCACATCCGGACGCTGTTTTTTGAGGTGACTGAGCGCACCGATATTGCCAAATGCACGGTCTTCTGCATGCTCGCGCACAGCACAGGTATTATACAGGATAAAATCGGCATCCTCCGGACGGTCGGTCATATGATACCCCATTTCGTGCAGCATACCGCGTATACGTTCGGTATCGGCTTCGTTCTGCTGACAGCCAAACGTGTGCGTATAAGCGCGCAGCTGCTTGCCGCGGGTCAGCGCAGAAACCGCGTCGATATAGGTAAACTGATTTTGGAGTTGTTCTTCAGAAACGGTAACGGGTGATGGCATTGTTTGCCTCCTCTTATCGGAATGGGGTACCGTCCGCTGTAAATACATTCAGACGGTGATACGCGCAGAACGGAATTTCGAACTGCGGCAGATATTGACGGATGGCACGGGTCAGATATTCAGGACTCATATTGTTATTGCCGGCAGCAGTGGTCACAACGGCAACGATTTCTCCGTCTGCTTCAGACAGTGTCAAATCACGCATCAGTTCTTTCATGTTAACAGTCTTTTCGCCGCGCTTACTTCGCTTGATAATTTCAACCTTCTGACGGCCAAATAACTCACGCACCGCAGGCAGAAACCCAGATGGGACGCCGCTCTCGAACGCCCAAGTGATGCGGTATTGCGACCATGCAATCGCGCCAACTTTCATACCACCATTCTCAAGCGGATAAATTTCAATTGCTCGCAATCCCTCAGGAAATACGTCATTAAGGGCCTCGACAGCGTTTATCGGCACGGCATCTGCAGTGATGTTGAAATCGAGAAACTCGCATTCTCCAGAATACCCGGTCGAAAGCGGCAATGCCACCGATACATAGGCATGCTGGTTAAACCCTTCTGTGAACCAGAGAAGCATCTGACAGCGGGCCATCGCACGCTGCATTGTGTGCATCAGGTCAAGGTGGGAGATATACTTGGCTCTCCCCTCCTTGGCAAATTTCATCCGTGCTTTAAACATGGCATTTCCCCCCTTCCAGCAGCGCGTTTGCGCCACAGCCTGTACACTGTTGCATGCAGTCAGGTGTAATAGCCGCTTCACGCGAAAGTTCCCATTCGCGCTTCAAGTACTCTTTGCGCGTACCGCAGCCAATGTGATCCCACGGAAATACCTCGTCCATCGAACGCTGACGAGAAGCATAAAATGCAGGATCCAGTCCGCAATCAGCAAATGCCTGCATCCACTTATCATAGTCAAAGCACTGATCCCATCCATCCATCTTGCAGCCGCGCTGCCACGCCAGATAAATGGCGGCACCTTGCCGGCGGTCTCCGCGGGCTATCACACCTTCGAGCACCGATGTCTTAGCATCATGCCAGTTATACGTCACATTGCGCGTGCGCATAATCTCCTTCATATGCGCCTGCTTTTCGATAAACTGTTCAAGTGTGTCCTGCGCGTCCCACTGAAACGGGGTCTGCGGCTTGGGCACAAAGCACGATGCAGATGCCGTAATGCGTACGCCCCGCGCCCGATTGTTGGTATTCATGCGCCAGCAATATGCGACTTTTTTGCAAATTTCCGAAATGCCATCCAAGTCCTCGGTTGTCTCGGTCGGCAAGCCGATCATAAAGTAAAGCTTTACATTATTCCAACCGCCCTGAAACGCTATTTCGCATGCGTGCAGAACATCCTCCTCACGGATATTCTTGTTAATAACATCGCGCAAGCGCTGCGTGCCGGCTTCACAGGCAAAGGTAAGGCCGCTCTTGCGTGTTTTTTGCACACGCTGCATCAGCTCCGCGCTGAAACTGTCCGCGCGTAGGCTAGGCAGTGACAGACTGATATGCTGTGGCTCACAGTAGTCTAACATACACTCCGTCAAACCGGACAAATCTCCATAATCGCTGGTAGACAAGGAAGAAAGCGAAATTTCCTCATAACCGGAATTTTTAAGCACCGCCTCAGCTTGCCGCAGCAGAGTTTCCTTAGACTTGGTGCGAAGTGGACGGTAAGTGTGACCCGCCTGACAGAAGCGGCAGCCACGTGGGCAACCACGGAACAATTCAATCATTGCACGATCGAACACAATATCGGTTGACGGGACAACAAAGGATTCCGGATAATACATGGTATCCAAATTTCTGACAATACGCTTTTGCACCATTGCAGGCGCACCATTGGTCGCCGTGACATGGTCAATCGTGCCATCCTCGTGATAGCTTACTTCATATAGCGAAGGTACATACATTCCGTCTATCTGTGCTGCGGCAATCAGAAATTGCTGCTTGCTCCAGTTCTCGCGCTTGGCCTTGCGATACAGATCGGTAAACTCCAGCATAATTTCTTCTCCGTCACCAATCATAAACAGGTCGACAAAGTCAACCAGAGGCTCCGGATTATATGCGCAGGGACCGCCGCAGGCAACAATATGCTTGAGCTCTGTGCGGTCGTTTGCCAGCACGGGTATGCCGCCCAAATCAAGCATGTTCAGAATGTTTGTAAACGATAATTCATATTGTAAAGTAAATGCAATGATGTCAAATTCATAGAGCGGATCGCCACTTTCCAAACCATACAACGGAATATCGGCGGCGCGTAACTCAGCCTCCATATCAATCCACGGTGCGCATACGCGTTCACACCAAATTCCTTTCTGGTCGTTGAGCAGACCATACAAAATACGGGACCCAAGATGTGACATGGCTACCTCATAGGTATCCGGGAAGCAGAAAGCGAAGCGCAAATCAATCTCTGCTTTATCTTTTGTCACTGACCCCCACTCGCCGCCCACATAACGCGCAGGCTTTTGTACGCGGGACAGGATAGCTTCCATTTTCTTATGCAAGTCGTTTTCCTCCAAAACAATATACAAATTTAATTATAGCATAAAGTGGTCAAAAAGGCCATACCGACTTGCGTCGGCATGGCCCCCTTTTACTTTACTTGATGCCCAATATGCGAGCGGCATTTAAAACAGTCAGCACCGTAAGCAGTACATCTGCAGCTACAGCCTGCCACATATAGGCCACGCCCAACAGTGTCAGTAATGCCAGTAAAATTTTCACCAAAATCACAACTACCATGTTTTGCAGTGCAATGCTGTGCGTTCTGCGGCAAATACGCAGCGTGTCACTGAGCCTCGTCAAATCGTTGCTCATCACCAAAACATTGGTTGCCGACGCTGATTGCTGGGAACCAGAAACCCCCATTGCGATACCGACATCGGCCATTTTGAGTTCCTCAATATCGTTAACGCCATCACCAACATAGGCTGCCGTACCGTCCGTCGGGATGGTCCGCATAAGAAACTCCATTTTAGAGGCTTTCTCCTCCGGCTGCAATCCAAAGTGGGTAGTATCAATTCCGATTGCCTCAGCAGCCTGATGAGTGGGAAGTTCGGTATCACCTGTCAGGATAACCGTACGAAGAACCCCCTGATTTTTCAGTTCTTTAACTGCATCGGCTGCTTCCCGGCGAACGATATCCTCCAGCACAATTGCGCCGGCATACTCGCCTTCGTATGCAACATACACCACTGTACCCGGAATATCGGGCACACCCTTTACGCCGCGAGAAACCATCAACCTGCGATTGCCGGCTAGAAGACTGTGATTGCCAATTCGCGCCCGCACGCCGCGACCGGGGAATTCTTCAAATTCGCTGATTTTCTGCGGAACACTGGGATAAGCTGCCACAACGGCGCGCGCAACCGGATGCTGTGAAAACTGTTCCGCCGCCGCAGCCAATGCCAAACAGCTTTCCTGATTAAAATCTTGGGTTCCATGGATTTCTTTAACTCGCAGATTACCCTCTGTCAAGGTGCCTGTTTTATCAAACACAACCATGCGCAGTTCAGCCATTTTTTCAATCGCCTCACTGCCTTTCACATGAATTCCCTTTTGCATCAATCTGCCGCTTCCGCACAGGAAACAAAGCGGAACCGAAACGGACAAAGCTATAGGACAACAAACTACCAAAATGGTCAGAGCACGGTAGATCCAATTTGCCATGGAAGTGCCGGAATTAAAGAGCGGCGGAATGATGGACAAAAGAATTGCTAGGATAATGATAACTGGAATAATTCGCGCGGCGCCATACGCCACGCTGTCTTCAAGTGCCGCTTTTCGCTCCTTCCCCTCTTCTTGTATACGCATAATTTGATTGAAAGCACAATCATCAAAGCGGGATACCGCTCGCAGAAGCAGAAGAGAACCGCTGTATTGGCTGCCTGCCAACACCTTCATATTTTTGGAAACCTGTGTCGGTTCGTTGCCACCAGTCAGTGTGGTATCGTCTACAGTGCCTTCACCGCGCAATACGATACCGTCAATCGGTACGCGCTCTCCCGAACGAACCAACACAAAGTCACCGATTTTTATTTCATTAGGAGAAACCTGCCGCTCCTCCCCCTGCATGTTTACCACAGATGCACGATCCGGGATAAAATCAGTCTGCTTGACTAGGGATTTATGCGTTGAGGATAAAACCAAATCGCTTACGATTTTGCCTATGTCGTGCAAAATCAATACCACACTTGCTTCAGATCGATTACCTAAGAGAAATGCACCCAATGATGCGATGAAAATCAGCAAGTATTCATCAAAATACTTACCGTGTGTAAAGTTATGCGCCACTTTTACAACAATCGGCAGCACGGTAATTAAATATGCAATGAGATAGAAAATGAATCCGACACCTGTCTGCCGGAGAAATACGCCAAAGAGCAAAAATATGGCGGCAATTGCCAAGCGTATCAGGGTAATGCGCATATCCATAGGCGTCATCGCTTGGTACGGTATTTCCGTTCCGGATGCGCTGCGCTTTGCGCTTTCACGACGCAGACGTGTCTGCTCTCGACGCCGCATCCGCGCGTGATATTGCGCACGTTCCATCAGTGTCATTCCATCCGTCCCGCCGACATCGTTCACAGAAACTGTCAACGCAGTTTCTGTTACGGGCTGGATAGCAATATTGCCATCTTCATCGCTCTCTTCTATCTCGCTCGTATCATCCTCGCCTTCTTGTTCGTCACTGACAGACTCATCGACAGGGCCTGACGAAGTCGCTTCCTCAATTATATCCGTATCCGTCTGACTTTGTGTCTGTTCGTCGGACGGATTGTTTGCAATCACTTCCTCCGCACCCAATGCCGACTGCTCGGTGTTGGCAGAAGTGGACTGTTGTGCGGGTTGCTGTTCAGCACTTTGCATCCCACCTTCTAACTCTGCCAAAAGGTCATTCAGCAGCTCGGTAGGTGAAGGCAATTCCTCTTCTTTTATATGGGGCGAAGAGTTTCCGATATTCGCCTCTGGCAATGTATCAGTCTGCTCAAGACGCTCTTCTTCGGGTTGACCCGCAAGACGGGTTTTCTTGTCACTCATTCATCTATCCCTCCTGCACATGTGCGATACCTTGATCCAAAATAACTTGAATATGGTCATCACATAGCGCATAATACACGGTTTTCCCGTTTTTTCTGCTTTTTACAAGACGAGCTTGTTTCAAAAAACGCAATTGATGGGAGATTGCAGATTGGCTCATTCCTAATAGAGATGCAATATCGCAAACGCACAATTCTTCTGTCACCAATGCGGTCAAAATTCGCAAACGGGTTTTATCAGAAAAGGCCTTAAAAAAATCCGAAGCTGCGGAAGTGATTTCCTCGCGGGGCATGGCAATGCGTGCATGCGTAACAGCATCCGTATGAATGACATGTTCTTCGCAGCATTCGGTCTCTTCATTCAGACGCATGATAGCCAACCAGATCCCTCCGTAAAACGCAATTTTCTATTAAATAATAGTATCATCGAAATCCTATCCTGTCAAGAATTCCTCAGAAGGCATCGTGTGTAGGAGTGTAGGAGTACAATACATCTTGGACAGTTGAATAAAAAAGGATGAAGGATAAGACCTCATCAGTTAAAGTTGAAGTTGCGGACAACAACTCAACGAGAGGGGGCCAAATCCTTCATGAGCAAGAGTATAACACAGGACATGGCGTATCGGCAATCTCTAATGAAGTACGCAGA
>NZ_JBQKJP010000050.1:0-20693 GCF_052117205.1 Candidatus Agathobaculum pullicola
GTTCGTTCAGCGTCTCTTCTACGCTGCCTCGGACCAGTTCTTTTAGTTGGCCCTTGATTACTTCCTCGTTTAGCTGTACAATTTTCTCAGACATGGTTTACAGACTCCTTTTAGAATGGTGTGTGGTAACTTCATTCTACCAGAGATCTGCAAACCATGTCTCTTTTTATCCTCTATTCAATTTGCGCAACTTATCTTACATTATCATAGAACATAAATTCAAATAAAGTTCGATGTTTTTTATGTCTCATTAAAGACAACAAAAGCATACTTGGAAGATAAACGAATGTAAGGAAATCAGGCTGAGGGAGACGCAGGGTCAGAGATTGATATTATAACATTCGTAGGCATTGACAATGGTGGTCTGAACGAATTGACACTGGCGTGGGAATTGCATGCCGTAATTGAGGTGGGTGTGGCCGTGTATCATATAGGCTGGTGTGTAGCGCGTGAGCAGTGAGGGGAAAACGCGGAACCCTTGATGCGGCAGATCCGGTCCGTCATGGATGCCGTGAGCGGGGGAATGGGTGAGCAGGATATCAAATCCGCCGTGCCGCCAAAGAGAAAACCACAGGCGGCGGACGCGACGGTTCATTTCGCTCTGTGTGTACTGGTGTTTGCCCTGCTTATAGCGGATGGAGCCGCCCAAACCGAGAATTCGGATCCCGCGGTAGCAATAGATTTGATCTTCGATGCAGATGCAGCCGAGTGGAGGACGCGATTGGTACACATCGTCGTGGTTGCCGTGTACATACAGCACGGGAGCGTGCGAATAGGTTGCAATAAAGGACAGATAATCGGGCGCGAGATCGCCGCAGGATAGAATTAGGTCGACATCCTTGCGCCGATAGGGATGTGAAGGATCCCAAAGAGCGGGGGATTCCACATCGGCTATGGTTAAAATATTCATGGTTTGCAGATCCCCTGTGTGCGTATTAGTGCTTGCGCCTCCGGCAACAGTTGATCGAACGCGGGCAAACCGCCCACAACGTTGTCGGCCAGCCAGTCCATCGTGATAAGTTCCTGTGGTGTGATAGCGCGGCTCTGATAATCCATCACCTCACCTGATTGGGTACGGATTTGGCCGGAGAACGGATGGAACGCACCCGCGCGGATGCTTTGTTTGAGCAAATCTATCAGGCGGAGCGTGCCTTCCGGCAGACTTCGCGAGCAGATAAGATCGATCACACCACTGTCCATGCCCCACCAATAGTTGATGGCGTGCGTGCCGATGCGATCACTGTTCCAGCTGCCGTTGAGGTAGCTGCGTACAATCCGTTCATATAGCTGTCCCCAGCGGCAAAGCGACAGCGCAAGGTTGGAAAGATTATTGTCGTGCGCATGGTACAAACCGACATAATGCGGCAGTGAGGTGTCCGCGGAAATCATATCCTGATCGGCAATGTAGGAGATACCTGCATTGGATAGGCGGCTGCGAAAATCGCTGTGAATTGTCTTGGACCATTCCAGATACACCTGCGCGCGGGGATTGACCAGCTTTGCGCCCAAAGCAAAGGCATTGATATTGGCTGTGATACCGTAAATCGGATAGTCTGCGATATAGCCGATGCGATCATCGGTGGTCAAACTGCCTGCAATAGCGCCCATAAGGAATTTACCCTCATACATGCGGGCGTAATAGGTGCGGATGGAAGGATGCGCAGTGTTAAGAGAGCAGTTGAGTACAGTGATCTTGGGATTGGCCAGTGCTGTCTGCACACTCGGCTGGAGCAGGCGGGGCGAGGTGGTAAAAATCAGGTCGGACATGTCGCAAACTGCCGCGGTAAGCGCCTTTTGCGCAGCGGCATCTGTGTCTGCGCCGTCCAAACAGATTGTCTCGACCTGCCCGCCGAATGCAGATTCCAAATCGTGACGTCCAAGTTCGTGCGCATAGACCCAGCTTGAGGTTTGCGCTGTTCCGGCGTGGATAAAAGCAATGCGCAGATGGCTGGAGGAGAGCACGGGGAACAGCGGGCGGCGGTCGGTTGGTTTAAGTACCAAATGGATAGAGGTGTCCATATCCCGGTTGCAAATTTCATCCCACAGACTGGCCAGCTCGGTGCGCAGTGTCGTAGCGGTTTTATTTTTAGAAACTGAGTAGTCGTAGATGTTGCAGTAAATCAGCATGGCGTCTCCCACGGTGAGCGTGAGTTTGCCAGTGGAGCGGTCCTCGAATTCACGGCGAAAAGTGGTATAGAACGCGCGGAAGTCGCGCTGCTCCTGTGCATCCCAGACGGCCTCGGTATCGGACGGGTGTACTAAGGCAAGTAGTTCATCAAAACCGTTTTCCCGGCTGAACCACAGATAGTTGATACCGGTCAGGGCGTAAAAACGCAAAAACTTGGTGTAAATACGGCTTTCCTCCGTATTATCCGGCACAGGAAGAATACGGGTGACCGTGCCGTACACGGAAACGGCGCCGAAATGACGCAGCACACTCACACGCTTGTGGCCTTCAACCACATAGAATTTGTTCATAAACTCATAAGCGGTGATCGGGTCGCGTATGCCACTGGACAAGTGCGCATCACACAGCGTGCTCCACTTGTCGGCAAACTCGGTTTTTTCGCTCATTAGCGGCAAAAAGCCGTGCGTAAAGGCGGGCTGACGGCCGGCGTAGTAAGTTCCCACTACCAATTCGAGGGGGATCTCCACCAAACCAAGCGATTGCTGTGATGCAATGGCGCTGTGCTGGATGATTTGTTCCAGCACGGGCAGAAATGGAGATTCTCCATGTGCCAGACTGGTGCGGTAGACCCGGCGGCCATGGCGATATGCCTTGCGGTATTCGTCGAGTGACATAGGACACCTTCTTTCTGAGGGCTTTATTTGGCTTCATCGTAGCATAACTGTATATGAAAAACAATCGTTTGGAGATAAAATCAAAAACTTACCCGGCATATCAGAAAATTACCGTTGCAAAAGGCAGGTGTAGAGTGGTATCCTGCAAACAGAAAGAAAATTTGGTATGACACCGATTTTATGTATCATCTGATTTTGGAGGAATTTGCCATGGCGAGCATCACCTTTTCCCATGTGAACAAGACCTATCCAGGCAATGTAGAAGTCATTTCGGATCTGAATTTGGAGATTAAGGACAAGGAGTTTGTCATCTTGGTCGGTCCGTCCGGCTGCGGAAAATCCACCACGCTGCGCATGATTGCAGGATTGGAAGACATCACCAGTGGTGAACTGCGCATTGGTGACCGCGTGGTCAACGATATTGCGCCCAAGGATCGCGATATTGCAATGGTGTTCCAGAACTATGCCCTGTATCCGCATATGTCGGTGTATAAGAATATCGCGTTCGGCTTGCAGCTGCGCAAGGTGCCGCGCGAGGAAATCGATAAAAAGGTGCACGAGGCAGCGCGTATCCTCGATCTGGAGCACCTGCTCGATCGCAAGCCGAAGGCGCTGTCCGGCGGTCAACGCCAGCGTGTGGCGCTCGGCCGTGCGATGGTGCGTGATCCGGCTGTGTTTCTGCTTGACGAGCCGCTTTCCAATTTGGACGCAAAACTGCGCACCTCGATGCGCACGGAGATTAGCAAGCTGCACCGCAAACTGAACACCACCTTTGTCTATGTCACGCATGACCAGACAGAAGCGATGACGATGGGGGATCGTATCTGTGTGATGAAGGACGGCGTGATTCAGCAGTTTGATACCCCGCAGATGCTGTACGATTTTCCGCGTAACCTGTTTGTTGCCGGATTTATCGGCTCGCCGCAGATGAACTTTATCACTGCAAAGATTGTTAAGAGCGGCGGCCATCTGGGTGCAAATTTTGATCGGTTCACCCTTCCGCTGAACGAGCAGAAGTCCAAGGCGCTCGAAAACTATGTTGATAAGGAAGTGATTATCGGTATCCGGCCGGAGGATTTCATGGAGGTCACCACCCAGCCCGAGGAGGAGACTTTGACCGCGACGGTCGAACTGGCTGAACTGATGGGAGCGGAAACCAATCTGTACATGGACTGCGGAGGCAATAAGCTGACCGTGCGCATGCCGTCCAGTGTCCGCCCGGCAGAGCAGACTGCCTACACGGTGGCGGTTAAGGTGGATAAGATTCACGTATTTGATAGGGAAACCGAGCAGGCAATCTGCCATTGAGCAGGCAGTCTATGTCGGAGTGTGTACGGGAGCACAAGGCGGATTCCGGCAGCGTGACGGCACATCAGCCTATGCTGTTTCGCTTAGAGAAGCCAGATCGGTCTGAAGATAAAGTGTTTGCAGAACTCATCTGGGTTGAGCAGATTAGTTCGACCGCGTTGGCTGAACAGGAAAGGCGTACATTGCGACTGCTGCGGGGAAGGCTGACTGTACTGGCGACGGTAAAGGGCAGTATGCAGATTCAGTCGGATGCGCTGACGGCCACAATACGACGCGGGCAGGCAATGCTGCTGGCGGATGGCGAGGATTGCTGCCTGACGGCATTGGATGCGGGCGAATATATTGTGGCAGTGCTCAGCGGTTCGCTGGTGGAAACCGTACTTAAAACGCACCTTGCGCAGAAGAAGGTGTTTTGCCCGGCGGGACTGGCCGATTTGCTGGAAGCAGCAAATGCGGTAGGCAGAGAACCTATCAGTGCCGAACAGATTTCAGCGGCGGCTTATCGATTGCTGATGCGGCTGCACGAAACGGCACGTCTGTATGAAGAAAGCAGTGGCTATCCGCTGCTGGTGGACGCTGGAATGGGGATTATGCGGGATGAATTTGCGCATATTTGCGGGGTAGATGAAGTTGCCGAGCGGCTGGGGATTTCTACCGCACATTTTACCCGCCTATTCTCTCGGGCGGTTGGTACGTCGCCGGGGCGTTTCCTCAAGCTCCGGAAGATCGAGTACGCCAAAAAACTGCTGCCTTTGCCCGATATGACCGTTTCATTGGTGGCGGAAATGATTGGATTTTCCGATGTCAATTACTTTGCCAAGGCGTTTCGCAAGGAAACCGGTATGTCTCCCGGAGAATTCCGGAAGCTGAATCATTCAGTGGCTTCTGAGGATGAAGAGGTGCAGAATATGCTCCGGGAAATATACTTATAGCCAACATGAGAACCACTCTTTTTTTCTTTTCTCTTTTGCAAAAGGTGCTTTTCTATTATGGAAAAGCGCCTTTTGTTTGCCTATAGAGAGGAAAATCAATTTTGAGGTCGCGGAAAAATAATTGAAGTCATGCTCGTCAATTTGGCGCGCACCCGGCAGGAATTGCCGACCGAGACCGCATCGCTCGGAATATCACGCGTCACGACGATGCCAGTACTGGTGGTGTTGTTGTCTCCTATGGTTACGCCGGACAGAATCAGCGGTTGAACTCGTATAATCGCTCCATTCGCTGCGTCTGCTCAGCCAATAATGCAGGATTGCTGCATTGGTACAGGGTCTGGCTGTGCATTTTTTCTGCATTGGTCCCCTTTCCTATAGCTGCGGTCAATGCCAATGTGATCGGGGAGATGGGAAATTTTGGTATTTATGGTGAAGTTGCTGTCCAGATAGCGCATGGTAAGCCGGGCATAGAAGCACTTGGAATAGCTGGGTATGATAGGGCTACCACCGACCACATGGTTGGCGATATAGGCAAAAAGCGCAGCGGTTCGCGGTGTGGTACAATTTGTTATCATAAGTATGCAGTGGCTTGCTCGAGAAAACTTACATTACCAGTGATTTGTGCTTTTTTGAACTTAACATCCATCGTGCGACCCCTTGGTGGTAGGTTGAATTTGGTGTAAGTATATCACTCCTTTTTCAGCGATTTTCCACTTGAAGTTGACTTCGTGTAGGCTGAATGTAAAGATTTGGGACTCTACACAGTTTGAAGATATTCCGTCAGATTTGCAGAGAATGGAGTACGCAGTCCGGTGTGGATGCCTGCGGTAGAAGTGGTTAACTGGGATAATTGCTGAACGCGGTTGGAAGCTGGCGCTTCCGGTGGTCAGATGCCCGACGCGTTTTGGCTGCACGCCAACAATGCCCAGCGCAACATGGACGCGAAACTTCTGCTCATTTGAATGATTACATTGACGCGGACGATGCTATCGACATGAACAATTACTACTGTGACATGGTCGATCGGTTGGACATGAGAAGACTTGTATGAGGCTGGAAAGGTGCCGACTAACAATGACAAATACCGCGTGAAAATGGACACGGATCTGGATTATGAGGGTTATTATAATATCGTTTACGGCTACGCCAGATACAGTATCAATGATGCTAAGGATAAACCCGGCTGGATGCCCTCAAGACCATCGAAGCAATGGAGATGTGGGGCAAGATAGTACGGGATTGTATGCCGGCACAGTCGATGATGTCCGCGCCTGGCAAAATTGATATGCCTACCTCCAAAGTGACTGCAATGCGTCTGATGGGCTCGCGGTGCGGTACTGTACTGAAGGAATATGGTTGGAATTGGGGCTTTTCAGCATCCCGTATCATGATGCCAATGGCAGCGGTCGGTGCGATGTCAGTGAGCGGGTTTCGATCTACAACTGCTTTGGCTGGGCGGCTTCTACCACAAGGGAAAACCCGGATGCAGTGTATTCGCTGATTTACTATATGTGCTCGGAGCAGGAGCAGCCTAAATTTCCTGCTCCCGTATATAAGCACACTGTTGATTATATTGTGGCGTATAGTTTGTATAGTTGTGATCGCTATAGTGACAGGCAACGCCTTTGGCCGTCTATATTTCCCGGGTAAAAATATTTTGTTTGGCATGGTGATGGCACAGATAATGGTATCGCCGCAGATTTTTCTGCTGCGGCAGTATCGGAGGGTTTGCAAGATGCACCTGCTGGATACCACTTTTACGTTAGTGTTTCAACATTTAGTGCTTATTTGACGAAGATCTTGCCTCGCTGGGAGAAAGCGGGCGTTTAATAGATTTGCAGCATGAAAGAACTCGGCGCTGGCAGAGACGCAACCGCGTTAACAAAACGGGCGAAACTGGAAGCTTTGGTTGGTGGAAATTTTGCCATTGCACTGGTATACTGGCAGACAGAATATGAGAACAGGAGGAAAAGATATGAGTTTGGGCAGCAGTTTGTACCATGCCCGGAAAAAGAGTGGTCTCTCTCAGGAGAATGTCTCTGAAAAACTGGGTGTCAGCCGCCAGACCATCTCAAAATGGGAAACCGACGAAACTTTGCCGGATATTCGCCAGTCCAAACGGCTGGCGGTACTCTATCACATGACGCTGGACGAGTTGATCGAATATGATTTTGACGAACAGCAGGCGCAGCAGATGATTGACAGTGTCAGCGACGAGGCACAGTCCAGAATTGACTGGAACAAGTTGTGGAGCAAAAAATACCCGGTGCTGGCCACCTATCATGAGAAGGTGCGCATCAGCGACTATGCTCCAGAGTTGCGGGAGATGCTGACTCGGCTGCGGGTGGAATATGGTTACAACAACACCGATGCGCTGCTGGTGCTCAAAGACATTCTGGCCCGTGTTTGGAAGGGGCAGATATAGGCGCGAGATAACAAAAGAGCTAACTGATGGGGAAAGGTCAGTTAGCTCTTTGTGTGCGAGCAATATTTTTGCCTGTGGCAGACGACATGCCAACAGCCTTACAGTTTTGTAAGGCTGCGCAAAAACGTTGCCGGATATGCTATAATGACGTCAGCAACCCGGAATGGAGGGGATTTTCGTGAACCAACTGCTGTTGCTGGAGGATGACCGGAGTCTGGTCGACGGCCTGACGTATTCGCTGCAAAAGAACGGTTTTGCGGTTGAGGTGGTGCGCACGGTGGCTGAAGCGCTGGCATGCCTGCCGCGTCTGGACTGTTTTGCTTTGCTGATTCTGGATGTGACGCTGCCGGACGGCACGGGCTTTGCGGTATGCGAAGCGGTGCGTGCCGCAGGCAGCGCCGTACCCATTTTGTTCTTGACCGCGTCCGACGAGGAGGTGCACATTATCCGCGGGCTGGACTGCGGTGGGGATGATTATATCACCAAACCTTTCCGGTTGGGCGAACTGTGCTCACGGATTCGGGCGCTGCTGCGCCGCGCGGGCAGGACGGATGTGGGGCAGGGGCAGTACCTGCAAAGCGGCACACTCCGGATTGACCTGCTGAGCAGTCGTGTTACGCTAAACGGTCGGCCATTGGAGCTGACAAATGCAGAATATCGCTTACTTTGTCTGTTGGTGCGCAACGCCGGGCGCGTGTTGACGCGAGAGGCCATCTTAAACGAGCTGTGGGACGATGCCGGGGATTTTGTGGATGATAATACCCTGTCAGTTTATGTGCGACGGCTGCGTGAAAAGGTAGAGGATGACCCCTCCCAGCCGCGTCGCCTGCGCACGGTGCGCGGCTTTGGCTACCAGTGGAAGGAGGATGCGCCATGACCTTGCTTCAGGACCGACAGGTGCGTTGGTTTGTGTGGTTTCTGTTGCTGTTTGCGGTGCTGCTGGCTGCGGCCGGGCTGGCGCTGGGCGCGGCGTACAACCACGCGGCGCAGACACTGTATTTCGATCGTAGTGCCGAGATCACATCCGCCTTGATGGAACAAGGTGTACCAGAAACGGTTATTGCATCTGCCCTGCAAAGTGATAGCACGACCCAAGAGGGTATACATTTGCTCGACTTGCTCGGCATGACCGAGCAGACGTCCGCTGCCTTGCTGCCGACACTGGACGCATTTCGTCAGACGATGAACGGTGCGGTGCTGGCTGTGTGCGCCGCGCTTATTTGTCTGCTGTTTATCGGGACGCTTTGCTTTTTGCGTGCGCGCCGGGCACAGTACGACCGCGCGGCACAAACTGTACGTTGCTATATTGATGGCGATTATGCCACCCGTCTGCCGCAGCACCGCGAGGGAAGCCTGTTTCAACTGTTTGCCGAAGCCGAGAAGCTGGCGACGATTTTGCAAGCCAAAGAACAGACGGAGCGGCAAAATAAGGAGTTTCTCAAATCCACTATGTCGGATATCTCGCACCAGCTCAAGACGCCGCTCGCAGCGATGATGATGTATCAGGAGATCCTTGCGGATGAGCCGGGAAACGCCGCCGTCGTGCGGGAGTTTGCCTCTAAAATGGGTGCGTCTCTGCGACGTATGGAGACGCTCATTCAAATGATGCTTAAGATTGCCCGACTGGACGCAGGCAGTATTCGGTTTGAACGGCGGTCAGTATCGGTGGCTGAGCTGACGGAAAGCGCCGTGCAGGATTTGCTGATACGCGCACAGCGGGAGGGCAAGACCATCCGCATGCAGGGCGACCCCGCGCAGCAGCTAATCTGCGACCCAGCGTGGACAAGCGAAGCCGTGGGCAACTTGGTCAAAAACGCACTCGATCACACCGAACAAGGTGGCAGCGTCTGTGTTTCGTGGTCGTGCACGCCGGTGCTGCTGCAAATTAAGGTCGAGGACGACGGTTGCGGTATTGCGCCTGAGGATATCCACCATATCTTCAAACGGTTTTACCGCAGCGAGCGCGCGCTGGATACCCCGGGCGTTGGATTAGGGTTGCCGCTTGCCAAGGCGATCACCGAGGGGCAAGGCGGCCTGCTTTCTGTGCAGAGCGAGCCAGGGCAGGGCGCGGCGTTCACGATTTCTTTCTCGCTTACACAATCGTAAGGTAAAATTCACCCGACTGTAAGGTGCGGGTGATAGAGTGTAGGCAAGGAGGTTTCTGATATGGAGATTTTGAGAGTAGACGACCTTTGCAAGACCTATGGGGAGGGAGAGACGCGCGTCGACGCGCTTCGTCATGTTTCGTTTTCGCTTGAAAAGGGCACATTCGCCGCGGTGGTGGGTGAGTCCGGCTCGGGTAAATCGACGCTGCTCAACTGCATCGGCGCGTTGGACACGCCGACATCCGGTCATATTCGCATAGACGGGCAGGATTTGTTCACTATGCGCGAGGAGACGCGCACGATCTTTCGGCGGCGTAACATCGGCTTTATTTTTCAGTCATTTCACCTGATCGGCGAACTGGATGTCGAACAGAACATCGCATTTCCACTGCTGCTCGACTACCGCAAGCCCGACCCGGTGGCGGTCGACGAGATTCTCGACCTGCTGGGGCTGGCTGACCGGCGGCACCACCTGCCCAGCCAGCTGTCCGGCGGACAGCAGCAGCGCGTCGCGATTGGCCGCGCGCTCATCACCCGACCCAAGTTGATTTTGGCCGACGAGCCGACCGGCAATCTGGATAGCAAAAACAGTCAGGACGTGATGACACTGCTGACGCAAGCGTCCCGCCGCTATCAGCAGACCATTCTGATGATCACGCACAACCGGCAACTGACCACCGGCGTCGACCGTGTCCTGCAGGTGTCCGACGGCGTGCTGACCGATCTGGGAGGGACGACCGATGAAGCATTATCTTGACTTGGTGCCGGTTTCGGCGCGTGTACATCGGCGGCAGAGCCGCCTGACCCGGCTTTGTATCGTGCTGTCCGTTTTTCTGATCGCGGGCATTTTCGGCATGGCGGATATGGAGATCCGCAGTATGACGCAGCGGACGGTGCTTGAGCAGGGTGCGTGGCATGCGATGTTCCCGGGACTGACCGAACGGCAGCAGAGTCTGATCGCCCAGCGTGCCGAGGTTGAAACCAGCAGCCGTTATGCCGTAACAAACTATGATCTGAATTTGAATTATACGGTAGATGGTGTAAAAACCGGTATCTGTGGCTTTGATGAAACCATGCTGGCGCTGTTTCCCGCACTCGAGATCGAGGATGGCGTGTTTCCGCAGACTGCGGCCGAAGCACTTGCAACAAGGGATATGAAAATCCAGTTGGGGTTGTCGGTAGGCGACACGATCACACTGGAAACACCGGATGGGCCACTTGCTGTGACGTTGTCCGGCTTTACCGGCAGTAACCTGTTGCTGCCACAAAGCGGAGCGTACGCATTGTTTTTCAATATCGAGGGATATGCGTCACACTTTTTACCCGACACCAATGCGGAGGACTTTGTTCTCTATGTCGCTTTTTCTCCATTCTGCCGCATCCCGCAGGCGATTGACGAGATCTGCGCAGTGTACGGTTTGGATGAAAGTCAGGTGGGGCAGAACATACAACTGCTGACGCTGACCTTGCAGACGGATGACTCCGCCATGGCGCGGCTGTATCTGATCGCGGCGGTGCTCGCGGTGCTGGTGGTGGTGGCGGGTATTCTAATGATTGCAGGCAGCTTGAACAGCAACGTCGCACAGCGCACCGAGTTCTTCGGCATGCTGCGCTGTCTGGGTGCAACGCCAAAGCAGGTCAAAAGGCTGGTGCGGCGTGAGGCGCTGCATCTGTGCGTGGGCGCGATTCCGGTGGGGCTTGCCTTGAGCGTAGTCATGATTTGGGCGCTGTGCGCCGTGCTGCGGTGGGCCAGTGATTTCTACTTCGGAGACATGCCGGTGTTCTCGGTCAGCTGGGTAAGCCTTGTGTGCGGCACGGTCATCGGGCTTGTCACCGTGCTGCTGGCCGCACGCGCCCCTGCACGGCGCGCAGCGCGCGTAGCGCCATTGACGGCGGTGTCCGGCAACGCCGCGCCCGGTACGGCCTGCCACAAGGCGGTGCGCGGGGGACAGTTGCCGGTCGAGATTAAGCTCGGTATGCATCATGCGCTGCACAGCCGAAAAAACTTTCTGCTGATGACCGGCTCGTTTGCCTTCAGCATCATTCTATTTCTCAGCTTCAGTCCTACGCTCGACTTTATGCAAAGCGCGATCAAGCCGCTGCAGCCGTACACACCGGATGCGTCGGTGCTGAGCAAGGATAACAGCTGCACGGTGCCCAAGGTGCTCGCGCAACAGATCGGCGCACTGCCCTTTGTCGAGCGGGCGTTCGGCCGGAGCTTTGCTTATGACCTGCCGGCACAGGTAGCGTGCACTGAGACCAGCGTCATGCTGGTTTCCTTTGAGGAAAGCCAGTTTGGATGGGCGGAGGATATGGTTAAGGAAGGCGATGTGCAGGCTGCGCGGGACGGCGTGGGCGTGCTGCTGCTCGACAAGGAAGGCAGCGGCTACCAAACGGGCGACACAGTTGTGTTCGACACGCCGCAGGGCGAAAAAATGTTCCCAGTGGCGGCGACGCTGAACTATACGCCGTTTGCCACCAGTTCGGATACGATAATCTGTTCGGAAAGCTTGTTTACCGCCATCACCGGCCAAAACGACTACACGATCATCGATGTGCAGCTGCGCCACGGCAAGACCGACGAGCAGGTAGAGCAGATCCGGCAGCTCGCAGGCAGCGCGTACGCCTTTTCCAACCGTCTGCTGAGCAACAGCGAGGTGCGCGGCACATATTACGCCTTTGCGCTGTTTTTCTACGGCTTTCTGGCGCTGATTGCGCTCATCACCGTGCTCAATATTGTGAACAGCATCTCAATGAGCGTATCCGCGCGGATGAAGCAGTACGGCGCGATGCGCGCGGTCGGCATGAGTGGTCGCCAGCTGCTGCGCATGGTCGCGGCCGAGGCAATGACCTATGTATGCTACGGTATCCTTGTGGGCTGCGCGGTTGGATTACCGCTCAACCGATTCAGCTTTGAGAATATGGTCACGCCAAGATGGGGCAGCGCATGGTATATGCCGTGGGGCGCGCTGGGTGTGATTTTGATGGTCATGCTGCTGGCCGCGTGGCTTGCCATTCGCAGCCCGTCCAAACGTATTCGAGCCATGTCCATTGTCGACACAATCGGCGCGCAGTAAATAGAATGGCAGCAGGAAAGAGCCTGCTGCCATTTGATGCTTGTAGGGAAATTTTGCGTTCCATGTAACTGGGCTTGCCGCAGATGCCGCCGGCATTAAGCAGCCATGCTATGATAAAACTGTGGTTGCTTCGCCTTCGATTCGACTCATCCGCGCATATGCCCTGCGCCGTTTGCCCCTGCCGCGCGGCTCCGGGATTGGTCAGGACCAGTACTTCCAACGGCTTGACCTACTATAATCTCCGGCACAAGATGTAAAATGTTTTTTCTTCGGTAGAGATGTGTCTGCAACGTATCTATATTCTGTCTTTGCGCAATTATGCGGTTTCTACTTTATGATTCTGCGCGTAGTAAAAAAAATACTGCTGCATGATTCCGGCATCGGCGCCATACCGCTCGAAAGGATTGCGCCCCCTGTATTCCCGCTGAATAATTTTTTGAATCCATGTGTCAACCGGAGCACAGGCAGTGCGGCCATAGGCAAACAACGCCACGCAGTTTGCCACCTTCACCCCGACACCTCGTACCTTTTCCAGTGCGGCGATCAACGCCTCGTCAGGAAGAGACGCGATTGCGTTCAGGTTCAGGCTCCCCGACACAACCTGCTGCACTGCATCGCAGATATACGCGGCCCGATATCCGGCTTTGCAGGCAATAAAGTCCTCTGCCGATGCGTCCTTTAGCTGCAAGGCGGTAGGAAACCGGTAAAGGGTTTCGCTCTGTGTCTCAATTTTCGTGCCGTACCGTTGACTGATCATCTCCACCACAGACCGGATAGCCGGAATACTTTTCCGCTGGGAGATAATAAAGGTAACCAACATCTCCCAGGGATCCTGACGGAGGATGCGGATACCCGCACCGGTTTGAGCAGCCAAACGCAGAAAGGTGTCATCCGCTGGAATTGCACTGCTGATGGCCCTATAGCTGCGCCCTAAATCAAAATAAGGACGCCAGACCTGTTCCCATATGTCCTGTTCACAACTCACATCATAGATTTCATCGGAAAGTTTTCGAATGTATAGCACTTGTTCTCCGATAATAAAACGATAGGTTTCTTTCCCGAGAGAAACCGCCCGGAAGCATTGGCCGCTATCGATAATTTTTTCCAAATCAAATAAATCAGGAATACAAATCTCCATGTTTTTCTCCTTGATAGTGAGATAGTTCGCTCTTAGTATAATCTTTTTTATCCAGACCGGCAAGATGCAGCATGCCGATTCGAAGTTCCTGAGTCATTGTTTGTAAAGCGGCATCGCGGTTTGGTTACTTCTGTTCGTATTCCTGTATGATAATAGTATTGTGGCATACCAAGCTAACACATGGTTCACCTATAGAGATCCTTTCCGGATAAAACACAGACACTCATGCGGTAGAATAGCAATTTTCTGCTGATTATCGCAGCTTGTTTTTCAATGCAAGCACATGCTTTTCGATTTTTTTGATCGTTTCAGTAAAAACTTCGTCGTTTTGACCAGAGGGATCGTCCAAACCCCAGTTTTCTGCATACTGATAGCTGACCCGAGGGCAACTGACGTTGCAGCCCATAAAGATGACAATGTCCGGCTGGGGGATGTCGGAGAGCAGCTTGCTGTATTGTGTTTCTTCCATGTTAATACCGTGCAACTTCTTCATCATACGGACTGCATCGGGATTGATGTTTTCCTGCCACTGCGTACCGGCGGAATAGCTGTCGAATACATCGCTGGCGAGCTTTTTTCCCAGTGCCTCCGCAATCTGGCTGCGGCAGGAGTTGTGAACGCAGAGAAAACAGACTTTGGGCTTTCCTGTGCAGCGCAGCACGGGTTTTTCATTCTCTAAATTTTTGTCCGTAGCCGAATGGCAATCTTGAGTCATTTTCGTGTTCCTTTCAAGCGGTTTGTTTCATTTGCGATTAGCTGTACGTCTTTTTCAGAATCTCTTCGACCTCCTCCGGCTTGAGCGTCTTGCCCATGGCTACCGGATTTCCATTAACAACCAGTGCGGGCATGCGCATTACGCCGTAACCGGCGATTTGCGCCATGTCGGTCACATATTCCACCTCTGCGTATAGTCCCATACTGACAACTGCCTGCTTCGTGCTTTCCAGCAGCGCGTGGCAGGAAGCGCAACCGGTACCCAATACTTTGATGGAAAGTGTGCATGCGGCGGTATCGGTGCGCTTTTTTTCAGTTTCTGTAATGTTCGTTTCGGCTGCGTGACAGCCGCGCTGACAGGAACAGGCGTGCACTTTTTCCTCCGTGTGCTTTTTCTTTTTCAAACCAAACAGTCCCATAACAAAAACCTCCTAAGTATCATGTGTAGTTTCAATGACAACAAAAATACATTTGTGTCCCTATAGTAAAAAGTACTGGAAAAAGTTAAAGAAATAACCGACAAGCATGATGCCCAACGTACAGATGATGGTGAAAACAGCCAACAGCTTAGGTTTTACCGCTTTCTTGAGCATGATGAGGGAGGGCAGGCTCAACGTGGTGACCGCCATCATAAAAGAGAGGATGGTGCCAAGCCCTGCGCCCTTAAACAGCAGGCTTTCCGCAACGGGGATAGTGCCGAAGATGTCGGCGTACATGGGAATACCCACTATTGTGGCCAGGATGACCGCAAACGGATTGTTACTGCCCAGAATGGTTTCCACCCATGCTTGCGGAATCATATTGTGAATTACCGCACCGATGGCGACGCCGATAATAATATAGGGTGCAACCTTTTGGATGGTGCCGAGCAATTGTTCTTTGGCAAATTCGATTCTGTCGTGTCGAGTGAGCGTCCCGCTTTCGGTTTGCATATATGGTGCGTTTTTGATGAAATCCTCTACATAGCGATCCATTTTCAGTTTTTCCAGAAAAGTACCTCCGGCAACCGCGATGACCAGACCGAGGATCACATACATGGCCGCAACTTTTGCGCCGAAAACACTCATCAGTAACACCAGTGAGCCAAGATCCACCATCGGGGAGGAGATGAGGAAAGAGAAGGTCACGCCTATCGGCAGGCCTGCGCTGGTAAAGCCCATGAAAATCGGAATGGATGAACAGGAACAAAAAGGGGTCACAGTGCCGAGCAAGGCCGCTGCCATGTTCGCGCCGATGCCATGAAACCGTCCCAGAATCTGTCGGGTGCGCTCAGGTGGAAAGTAGCTTTGAATATATGAGATGCCAAATATCAATACAGAAAGCAGAATAAAAATTTTGATAGTATCATACAGGAAAAATTGCAGGCTGCCGCCTGCCATGCTGCTTGGATGCAGGCCAATGGCCTCCAAAGCGTTTCCAATCAGGGCGTTGAGCCATTTCATCCCTAAAATTTGGTTCTGGAAGAACAGCCAGATGGTGCGAAGCGTCTCCATGAAGTATACTCCTTTCGTTGGACAAACAGTTCTAAAAATTTCGATTTGATAATCAGAACAAAAGCCATCGGCCAAACGATGGCTTTTATCCTTTGCAGGTGCAGTCTGTCTGCGAGCAGGTGCTTTTGTGTGTCAGCTCCGCAAGCAGTTCTTTTGCCTTTTCACTGCCTTGGTCGCTGATGGCATAGTGTGTCCATTTTCCCTCTGTTCGGCCGACTACTATGCCGGAATCGCATAAGATTTTCATGTGATAGGAAAGTGTGGACTGGCTGATTTGCATATTCTCCAGCAAAACACAGGCACACTTTTCGCCGCTGCGCAGCAGTTCCAGAATTTGTAGGCGATTAACGTCGCAAAATGCTTTAAACACTTTTGCATCTGCTGTGTGATTACGCATAGAAATTCGCCTCGCTTAAATTTAATTTATTCGATTTAAGAATAGTATATAACTCATATCGAGAAATGTCAATATATCATATTGCGATCTCGCTTTACATATGACAAAAGATAGCGACACAGATGTGACTATTTATGCGCATATATCACAATATTAAAAAATACGATGCAAATAATTGGGTTTTCAATTCATAAAATGATATGCTGATGGCAATTGTAGTTGTTGGATAGGGGGATGGGATTGTTGTGAACGGAGATGAACCGGCGATAGAAAACGACAAAGGACTTGCCGCCTACGGTTTGCTGGCAGCAAGTCCTTTGGCATTATTTTGAATTAAAGCTGCGGCAGCAGATTGGCGAGTTCGAGCGCGGCCATAGCGGCGTCCGCCCCCTTGTTGCCGGCCTTGGTACCGGCACGCTCGATAGCCTGTTCAATGTTCTCGGTGGTCAGCACACCAAAGGTGGTCGGTATGCCGGTTTGCAGATTGACCTGTGCCACACCCTTGGAAACCTCGTTGCAAACATAGTCATAGTGAGAGGTAGAGCCGCGGATAACCGCGCCGAGGCAGAGAACAGCGCAGTATTGCCCCGACTGCGCGAGCTTGAGCGCTGCGAGCGGGATTTCAAACGCGCCCGGCACCCAGACAAGCGTGATGTCATCGGTGTCTACACCGTGACGCACGAGCGTGTCCTCTGCGCCTGAGATCAGCTTGGAGACGATAAATTCATTGAAACGCGACGCAACAATGGCAAATTTACCCTTGCCGGCAACCAGTTTTCCTTCCAGTACTTTCATTTTTCCTTCCTCCAATGACGATATAGTTTTTGATTACAGCATGTGCTTGAACAGGTGACCCATCTTGATCTGCTTGGTACGCAGATAGAACGCATCATCCTCCTGTGGGTCAATCTCAATCGGGACACGCTCGACGATTTCCACACCGAAGCCGTCTAAGCCGTAGATTTTTTCCGGGTTATTGGTCAGCAGACGCAGTTCTTTTGCACCAAGGTCCTGCAAAATCTGTGCGCCGATCCAGTATTCTCGCAGGTCGGGCGCAAAGCCGAGCTTGACGTTGGCTTCGACCGTATCCCAGCCCTGTTCCTGCAGTTCATATGCCTTGAGCTTGTTGATAAGACCGATGCCGCGTCCTTCCTGCCGCATATAGAGCAGCACGCCGCGCCCTTCGCGATCGATTTGCTGCATGGCGGCGGCAAGCTGTTGGCCGCAGTCACAACGCCGTGAGCCGAACACATCGCCGGTCAGGCATTCCGAATGTACACGACACAGAAGATTTTTACCGTCGCCGATATCCCCCTTGACCAGTGCTACATGATGCTCGCCGGTCAGGTCGTTAATGTAGCCGTAAATCTGGAATTCGCCGAAGCGGGTCGGCAGTTTGGCGCAGGCTTCGCGCACGACATGCTTGTCGTGGCGGCGGCAGTAATCCTGTAGCGCTTTGATTGTGATGACCTTAAGCCCCCACTTCGCTGCATGCTCAAGCAGTTCAGTTGTGCGCATCATCGTGCCGTCGTCGCGCATGATTTCACAGCACAGGCCGCATTCTTCCAGCCCGGCCAGCCGGCACAGGTCGACGGTCGCCTCGGTGTGCCCATTGCGGGTAAGCACACCACCGTAGCGTGCCACCAGAGGGAATACATGGCCGGGACG
This sequence comes from Candidatus Agathobaculum pullicola, assembly GCF_052117205.1. Taxonomy (NCBI): domain Bacteria; kingdom Bacillati; phylum Bacillota; class Clostridia; order Eubacteriales; family Butyricicoccaceae; genus Agathobaculum; species Candidatus Agathobaculum pullicola. The sequence goes on from NZ_JBQKJP010000050.1 coordinate 18,060, forward strand.
ACGCAGGTCTGTCGGCTTGGCGTTGGGGTCGGCGCACATGCGGCAGGTATATCCGCGCTCCTCGGCGGAAATGCCGGTGGTGGTGTCCACATGGTCTACCGAGACGGTAAATGCAGTTTGATGATTGTCGGTGTTGACTTTTACCATTTGTTCGAGGCCCAGTCGCTGCGCAACGGCTTCGCTCATCGGCGTGCAGATCAGTCCCTTGGCATACATCGCCATAAAGTTGACATTTTCCGTGGTGGCGAACTGGGCGGCACAAATCATGTCGCCTTCGTTCTCGCGGTCAGGGTCGTCGATGGAGATAATGATGCGGCCGGCACGCAGTTCATCCAGCGCCTCTTCGACCGTGCAATATTGCTGTTTCATATGAATTGTCCTCCTTTTAGTGTTTTAAAATCCGTGTTGGGATAGAAATTCCATGGTGATGCTGCTTGAAGCGGGTTTTTCAGCCGGTGCATACGGAGCAAGCAGCTTTTCTACATATTTTCCGATAACATCGCACTCAAGATTGATCGTCTCACCCGGCTTTTTGTCCAGCAGGATGGTCTGCGCACCTGTGTGCGGGATGATGGATACGGAAAAACTGGTTTCGTCCACCGTCGCGACCGTCAGACTCACACCGTCAATTGCAATCGAGCCTTTTTCTACGATATACCGCAGCAGGGGAGCAGAGGTGTTTACGGTCACCCAGACCGCATTGTCCTCTCGCTTTTGCGATGCAATGGTGCCGATACCGTCGATGTGACCGGAGACAATGTGCCCGCCGAAACGACCGTTTAGAGGCATTGCGCGCTCAAGATTGACTGGCGAGCCGCTTTGCAGTGCACCGAGGCTGGAGCGGCGCAGCGACTCGGCCATGACGTCCGCGCTGAAGCTGTCCGCCGTCATCGCGACAACAGTCAGACACACACCGTTGGTGGCGATGCTGTCGCCGAGCTTGGTACCTTCCAGCACGGTTTTTGCCGCGATGGTAAGTCTTGCGCCTGCAGCGCCGCGCTCGATACGGCGTACGGTGCCGATTTCTTCAATGATGCCCGTAAACATATTACAGCACCCCCTCAAGCAGAAAGTCCGTGCCCAGTGGCGTGATAGTCATGTTTTTGAGCGTCAACGCATCCGCCATATGGGCGAAACCTGCGCCGCCCAGTGGGGTCTTAGCAGTGCTGCCGCCAATCAGTTTGGGCGCGATATAGGCCTGCACCTTATAGACTATACCTGCCTCGAGCGCTGCAAACGCCAATTCTGCGCCGCCTTCCAGCAGGATGCTGTCCAGACCGCGCGCACCAAGCTGATTCATCAGGTCGTTTAAATCCACCTTGCCGTTTTGAGCCTTGCACAGCAATAGGTGCGCGCCTGCTTTTTTGAGCGCGGTGGCGCGCTCGTTCCATTCGGTCACGGCGATAATCGTGTCGATTTCGTGCGCGGTGCGGATAAGCTGAGAGTCCAGCGGTGTGCGCGCATGACTGTCACATACTATGCGGCATGGATTGCGTCCACCCTCGATGCGGCAGGTGAGCAATGGGTCGTCTGCCAGCACCGTGCCGATGCCCACCATGATGCCGGATAGGCGTGCGCGTGTCTCATGTACATGACGGCGGGCGGCTTCGCCTGTTATCCAGCGACTGTCGCCGGTGTATGCGGCGATTTTCCCGTCCAGAGTCATGGCGTATTTCAATACAACATACGGGGTTTTGTCCGTGATGAAGTGAAAGAATACCTCATTGAGTTGACGGCATTCCTGCTCACAGATGCCGGTTTCGACCGGAATGCCCGCATCCCGCAGAATCTGTGCGCCCTTGCCGGCAACAAGTGGGTTTGCGTCCAGACAGCCGACGAACACACGGCCGATGCGCTTTTCGAGGATGGCCTCCGTACAGGGAGGGGTGCGGCCCCAGTGGCAGCATGGCTCAAGCGTGACGTACAGGTCTGCGCCTGCCGGATCCTCGGTGCAGTTTTTCAGCGCGTTGCGCTCGGCGTGCAGGCCGCCGCAGTACTCATGCCAACCTTCGCCAATGATGCGTCCATCTTTGACGATGACGCAGCCGACCATTGGGTTGGGGCTGACATGTCCTGCGCCGCGTTTAGCCAGCTCGAGTGCGCGGCGCATATAAGTTTCCGTTTGGTTTTGCAATCGGATCACCTCGCCAAAACAGCCTGTTACGGGCTGTAAAATGAGAAATCGCCCCGAAAGCAGATGCTTCGGGGCGAAACGTCATAAAAATAAAAAATCTGAAACACATAATGCGTTTCAGAACAGCAAATAAGCGAAAACGAACAAAAGCCGTTTTCCGCACATTCTTCTTTCATCCAGACTATACTGTCGGCCTCGGAGTTTCACCGAATCATGCTTTCGCTAAAAAAGCGTTCGCTCGCGGGCTGTACCGCCGGTAGGGAATTGCACCCTGCCCTGAAGAATCCTGATATTCGGTTTTAGCACAGCAATCAAATGCTTTGCTGAACACAGTATATACCCATAACAACGAGAATGCAAGCGTTTTATGAAAAAATATGTAGAGGCGGCTGTAGGAGTACAATACATCTTGGACAGTTGAATAAAAAAGGGATGAAGGATAAGGCCTCATCGGTTAAAGTTGAGTTGCTACACTTAACTTGACGAGAGGGGGCCATATC
>NZ_JBQKJP010000051.1:0-17156 GCF_052117205.1 Candidatus Agathobaculum pullicola
ATATGGCCCCCTCTCGTCAAGTTAAGTGTAGCAACTCAACTTTAACCGATGAGGCCTTATCCTTCATCCCTTTTTTATTCAACTGTCCAAGATGTATTGTACTCCTACAGCACATCCTTTGCTCGACTTTGCGCACGCCGTTTGCTATAATAAAGGCATATTCAAATCTGACGGAGGAATACGGTTATGACCGATGAAAAAATCGCGCGCATCAACGCGCTTGCCAAAAAAGCCAAAGCCGAAGGACTGACCGAGGAGGAAAAAGCCGAGCAGCAGGCGCTGCGCGCGGAATATGTTGCGAGCTTCCGCCAAAGTCTCAAAGCGCAGCTGGATAACACGGTGGTTCTCAATCCGGACGGCACCTCCTATAAACTGCGGCAGAAGAGGAGCGGCTCGTGATCTCCCTGCCCGCACATGCTGCGCGCGCCATCGCGTGTCTGGAGAATGCAGGATATGAGACATGGGTGGTCGGCGGCTGCGTGCGCGACAGTCTGCGCGGCGCGGCGCCGCACGACTGGGATTTATGTACCGCCGCCAAACCCGCCCAAATGCAGGCAGTATTCGCAGGCGAGCGGGTGCTCGAAACCGGTCTAAAGCACGGCACGCTGACCGTACTGACCGACGGCGGACCGCTGGAAATCACCACTTTTCGCGCGGACGGCAGCTATTCGGACGGACGGCATCCGGACGGGGTGCGCTTTGTGCCCGACATGACCGCCGACCTTGCGCGGCGGGATTTCACCGTCGGCGCGATGGCATGGCACCCAGCCCGCGGCCTGTGCGACCCGTTTCGCGGGCTGGATGATTTGCAGGATGGCATACTGCGCGCGGTGGGCGATCCGGATGCCCGCTTTCAGGAGGACGCGCTGCGCATCCTGCGCGGCGTACGCTTTGCGTCGCAGCTGGGCTTTGCGGTGGAGACGCAAACCGCGGCTGCCATGCGGCGGCAGGTCGGGCAAGTGGCCTGCGTTGCAGCCGAGCGCATCCGTGAAGAGCTGACCGGCATGCTGTGCGGTCGGTTTGTGATACATGCGCTACGGGATTTTCCCGACATTTTGACCGCAGTGCTGCCCGAGCTTGCCCCGATGGTGGGCTGCGCACAACAAAATCCCTATCATCTATATGACGTCTGGGAGCACAGCGCCCGCGCGGTCGGGCAAGTGCCCGCCGAACCCTGTTTGCGTTGGGCAATGCTGCTGCACGACTGCGGCAAACCCGCCTGCAAAACCGTGGATGAGAACGGTGTCGGCCATTTTTACGGCCACCCGGGGGTGAGCCGCGATATCGCGGCATCGCTTATGCGCCGTCTGCGCTTTTCCAGTGAGCAAACGACACGTATCCTGCTGCTGGTCGAGCAGCACGACCGCCCGCTGGGCGACAACGACAAGCTGGTGCGCCGCCGTCTGGCACAAATCGGTCAGGCGCGTTTCCGCGACCTGCTGGCAATCAAGAAGGGCGATGCGGTCGGACAGGGGACACACCCGGAAAACGTCGCGGCGCTATGGGAAACCGAGCGGCGGATGAATACCGCGCTCGCGCAGGACGCCTGTCTGTCGCTGCGGCAGCTGGCGGTGAACGGAACCGATATGATAGCGCTCGGCCTGCGCGGCCCCGCAGTCGGTGCAATGCTGCACAGCCTGCTCGAGGCCGTGGTGGACGGCACGCTGGACAACACGCGGCAGGCGCTGTTGGCACACGCCCGCGCCCGAATGGAGGAACAAAATGACCAATAAAGAACTCTTTATCGAAACCTATCAGAAAAACATCCACCGACCGGGCGCGGATAAGCTGCTCGCGTGGATGGAGTCGACCGACTTTTTCACCGCGCCTGCGTCCACCCGCTTCCATGCGGCCTACGAAGGCGGTCTGCTCGACCACTCACTCAACGTCTATAACGTGCTGATTTCCAAGCATTACAATCCGGAAACCGACAATCTGGAGAGCTTTACGCTTGTTTCGCTCCTGCACGACCTGTGCAAAGCCGGCTTTTACAAAACCGAGCTGCGCAACCGCAAGAACGACCACGGCGAATGGGAAAAGGTGCCGGTTTATGCCATCGACGACCAGTTTCCCTACGGACACGGTGAAAAATCCGTCTACCTCATCGAGCGCTTTCTGCGTCTGAAAACCGAAGAGGCTATGGCGGTGCGCTGGCACATGGGCGGGTTTGACGATTCGGTGCGTGGTGGCAGCTTTGCGCTGGCGCATGCGTATGAGAAATACCCGCTTGCAGTCAAGCTGCATCTGTCCGATCTGGAAGCCACCTATCTGCACGAAAACAGGAGTGAATGAGTAAGAAAGCCAAGGAATTTACCCTGCACACCGACCGCAGTTCCTCCACGCGGAGGCAACTCGGCCGCGCACCTGAGGGCAAGCTGCGTCGGCGCCAGCCAGACCGTGCTGATTGAGGACGGCCGTCCACTGCTCGGCACATGGCAGGGCGTCTACTTCTGTGAATTTGACGGCCCGCGTACCCGTCGGTATTGCATCAAAGTGCTGGAAGACCGCACGAATTAACTGTTTTATTCGGGTTGTATTTTTGTGATATTTGGTTGCATATACGATGTGCTTTTGCTACAATGAAACCATTCAAACTGCAAAAGGAGTTAACGCATATGGAAGCATTGGAATGTATCAAAACGCGCCGCAGCGTCCGCAAATTCACGGAACAACCAATTGAGCGAGCGCTGATAGAGCAGATCGTCGCAGCGGCGGCATATGCGCCGAGCTGGAAGAACACACAAATCGCACGCTATACCGTGGTCACGGATCCCCAGAAAAAGCAGCGACTGGCAGATGAATGTATGATGGATTTTACATACAACCAGAAAACGACATCGCATGCCCCGGCACTGGTTGTTCTGACCGCGCTGACCGGCCGTTCGGGTTATGAGCGGGACGGCTCGTTTTCCACTGCACAGGGCACACACTGGCAATCGTTTGACGCGGGCGTTGCCGCGCAAACCTTCTGTCTGGCGGCCCATGCGCTGGGGCTGGGCACGGTCATTATGGGTATTTTTGACGAAAACAAGGTACGCAGTGTGCTGGCGCTGCCCGAGGAGCAAACGGTCGCTGCGCTGATTGCCATTGGTCATCCGGCAGAGCAGCCGATTTGCCCCAAGCGCAAGGACGTGGAAACCCTGCTGCACTTTGTAGGATAAGCTGAACGGAAAGCGTCCTACCTACACCATGGATCCATACCGCTGTACGGCGCTTTTTGCGGGAACAGGAGGTTTTACTATGCTTATCCGGTCGATACAACCGAGCGACCGCGATTACTTTATCCGCAGCGTGCAGGCGTTTTACCACTCGCCTGCCGTCTGCCACGAAATTCCCGCGCAGAACGCGGAACGCACCTTTGAGCTGCTGCTGCACGGCAGTCCGTATGCCGACTGCCTGATTGCCGAGGAAGACGGTCGGCCGATGGCCTACTGCCTGCTGGCGCTGACGTGGTCGAACGAGGCGGGCGGTCTGTGTGTCTGGCTGGAGGAACTGATGGTGGACGAGACGCTGCGCGGCAGAGGCGTGGGCAGCAAAATGATTGCCGCGGTACATGAAAAATACAACACCGCCGCCCGCTACCGGCTGGAAGTGACCGAAAACAACCCCCGCGCCGCGGCGCTCTATCGCATGCTGGGGTTTGAGGAGCTGTCCTACCGGCAGATGGTGCTCGACACGCCGGTTGCACTATAACACAAGTGAAAAAGACCTGCCAAGGCAGGTCTTTTGTGTTTGCGCGTTTTCTGGTATGATAGAAACAGAATCGAGGTGATTTGATGGCGTCGGAAAACAAGATGGGCACCATGCCGGAAGGGCGGCTGATTATCACGATGTCCTTCCCTATTATGCTGTCCATGCTGGTACAGGCCCTCTATAACATTGTCGACAGTGCGTTCGTCGCACGTATCAGCGAGGACGCGCTGACCGCTGTCTCCCTCGCCTTTCCGGTGCAGCTTTTGATGATTGCGGTCGCGACCGGCACAGGCGTGGGCGTCAACGCGCTGCTGTCGCGGCGGCTGGGACAGAAAAAGCAGGAGGAAGCCAATGCGGTTGCTGTCAACGGCGTATTTTTGTCCGTGTGTTTCTGGCTGGTGTTTGCCGTGCTCGGCATGCTGTTCGGACGCGGTTTTATCACGCTGTTCACCGACGTACCCGCTGTCATCGACATGGGTACCAGCTATGTGACGGTGGTCACGGTTGCCTCGTGCGGCGTGTTTCTGCTATTCGTAGCCGAGCGACTGATGCAGGCGACCGGCAACACGGTCTATCACATGGTCACGCAGCTCATCGGCGCCGTACTCAACTGCATCCTCGACCCGATTATGATTTTTGGCCTGCTGGGCTTTCCCACCCTCGGCACGACAGGCGCGGCGCTTGCCACTGTCCTGTCCCAAATCATCGCCATGGGCATCGGCTTTTTCATCAACGTGCGCTTCAACCATGACGTCCGCCTGCATGTGCGCGGTTTCCGGCCAGACGGCGGCATCCTTGGCGAAATCGTGCGAATCGGCCTGCCCGCAGCGGTGCAGCAGTCACTGCTGAGCATTCTGACCGTCGGCCTGAACCGTATCCTAATGCCGTTTTCCCAAACCGCCGTCAGCTTTTACGGCGTGTATTACAAGCTGCAAAACTTTCTGTTCATGCCGATTTATGGCCTCAATAACGCGCTCATTCCGATGGTTGGTTACAATTTCGGCGCGAAAAAACGCCGCCGCATCGAGCGCATCACGCGCTATGCGCTGTATCTCGCTGTCGGCATCATGGCCGCGGGTACCGTGCTGTTTGAGCTGATACCCGTGCCGCTGCTTCGTCTGTTCGACGCATCGGACGCCATGCTTTCCATCGGTGTGCCCGCCATCCGCATCATCTCCCTCTCGTTTTGCTTTGCGGGCGCGTCGGTCATTCTGTCCGGCTGCATGCAGGGGCTGGGACGCGGCAGCGAATCGCTCTGGGTCGCGCTGACACGCCAGCTCATTGTCATTTTGCCCGCGGCGGTGCTGCTCTCCCGACTGAGCCTTACCGCTGTCTGGTTTGCTTTTCTGCTGGCTGAAGCTGTCGGCCTTGCCGCCGCAATCGTACTGCATCGGCATGTCACCCGACGGCTGCTCGAACCGTACAAGTAAAATGTCACAATAATGTAACAATTTACCCATTGTTTTTGTGCAGCCTGCGGCATATAATAGAGACAGAAATGAACGAAAGGGGTGAGTCCATTGGACAGCGAGATTCAGCAGCTCGTGGGGCATATTCTGGAGCATCCACGCTTTCAGCAGCTGCGTTTGTTTGAACATCACGGCGCCGAAAATTCGGTATACGACCACTCGGTTGCCGTAGCGGAGGCGGCCTATGCCATTGCCCGTCGGATGCGTCTGTCCGAGGATGAGACCGCTTCTGTTGTCCGTGCAGCGCTGCTGCATGACTTTTTCGGCTATGACTGGCGCGGAGATTTATTCCGTCGCTACCTGCATCGGTATTCCGGTTTGCAGCGCATTATGCGCATGCACGCCTTTGTACATGGACATATTGCAGCAGAGCGCGCCAGATGTATGTTCGGCCTTTCAGCCAAAGAGTGCGACGCCATCGCGCGGCACATGTTTCCTCTTGCAGCCATGCCGCGTACGCGCATTGCATGGATTGTAACGCTTGCCGATAAAGTTGTCGCTTCCAGAGAAATGATTGCCGCTGTTGGCGGCTATCTGTCGCCCGCACGCCGCAGAGCGTTGCCCGAAGCATAACAAAATTACCGCCGTTTGGATGCGTCTGTCCGAAACGGCGGTTTTGTTTTCCTTATAAATCCTGTATGTTCATCTTGTCAAGCTGCTTTTTGCGTTTTTGTCCGTGACGGCAGACAAAATAAATTGCCAGCAGCACCAGCGTCAGAATGTTACACTGCACAAACGCTAAAAATGTGTCACGGATGAGCGAAGCAGTCACAGGCACGCCCTTGCCATATACCTCATAATATCCGACAATGGCAGAAACAATTGCAAAAATGGAATAAGCCACTTCTATCGCAGGAAGCACCAATCCCGGCCACCACGCCTTGCGACGTGACAGGAACACTTGTAGGGCGATAACCGCTGTGAGCAGCAACACCACCATCAAAATACGAAATGGAAGTACCATGTTGCCTTTTCCTCCTTATAGATCCTGTATGTTCATCTTATCAAGCTGCTTTTTGCGTTTTTGGCCGCGGCGGCACAGAAAATAGATGGCCAGCAGCACAGCGGTTGGCAGCAGGCAGAGCAGCAGTACCAATAGCATCTGCCACGCGGGTACTCCTTGCGACAGCACGTTAAGCCATATGTTAGGCAGCACGAGCAGCACGCCCGGCAGCGTGCACACCGGCATCACCAGCCCCGGCCACCACGCCTTGCGCCGCGACAACCATGCCTGCAACGCGATAAGCCCCGCCAGAATCGCAAGCCACAGACACAGGTTGATTGCAGTCACCACAATTGCCATCGTATCGAGTTTTGCCATACAAACGCACCTCACTACCCATTCGCCGCGCCGTCCGCGCGGCGCTTTTTGTATTCGTGAATCAAAATCTTCGCGGTATCAAAATCCAGCTTATCATTCACCGCCAGTCGCTTGATGAGTGCAACATACGGGTCCTCATCCTCCCGCTCGCCCAGCTCAATTTTCTGAATCAGCCGGTCAAGCCGCAGGCGCACGGTCGGGTAAGTCACGCCGTATTCACCCGCCATCTGCTTGAGCGACCCGGACGCAAGCACAAACCGCTTGATAAACGCCACGTCCTCTTCCTCCAGCTGCGCCATCCAGCCGGGGATCACCTCAATTGCCATGCACCCACCTCCTTTCGGTATCTTCAGTATATACTTTAATTTTATTAAAGTCAATCTTTCATTTTATCAAAAAGAAAACCATCTCTTTTTCGAGATGGTTTATTGTTAGGCCTTTTTCAGCCGTTTTTGAAATGCCAGCCGTTCGCCGCGTCCGTTCTCCAAATCAATCCGTCCGCAGTAAGTATAGCCCAGTCGTTGAAGCAGCCGCTGCATTGGCTTGTTGTCCCGATGTGTGTCAATGCGGATGTTGCCGCACCGCTCCAGACACCACTCCAAACAGTACGCCGCCGCGCCATGTCCCTGCTCGGCCGCCGCGATACGGTGCACCACGCCGTAAGGCGCGTCGTCCAGCCATGCTCCCTCTCGAATCACCCGATAGGTTGGCTCACCCGCTGTGGAGAGGAAAAACGTCGCTGCGATACGTCCATCCTGTATGCACACATAGCTATGTCCCGCGGCGATATCCTCCTCCAGCGTCTGTTGTGTGGGGGTATGGTCGCCCCACTGGTTCGGATTGCCGTTTTCCGCCATAAATCGACGCGCATGGGCAAAAATCTCAAGCAGTAGCGGCAAGTCCGACCGCTGCGTGTGTCGTATTTCCATGGTCATAACTCCTTCAGCCACTCTGCGCACAGTGCCTGCCAGCGGGCCAAATGCCGGTCCGGGCGGCGACCACGCGCCGGGTCATAGGTTTCAAAATCCGCCAGCGCCAGTCCGTGCACCCCATGCGGAAACAGATGCACCTCATGCGGCACGCCCGCTTTGCGCAGCGCGGCCTCGAGCAGCAGCGTATTCTCGACCGACACGGTCGCGTCGGTCAGCGTATGCCACAGAAACATCGGCGGCGTATCCGCATCCACCAGCTTTTCCAGCGAAAACGCCTGCTGTCTCGCAGCATCCTCCCCTGCCAGACGTACAAAGCTGCCGCGGTGGGCATATTCACCCGCGGTTACGACCGGATATCCCAGCACCGCCGCATACGGTCGGTGCAGCGCAAGATCTGCGCCTGCGTCAAACCAGTCCGGTTTGTTCCAAACGGCCGCCAGCGTGCCCGCCAGATGCGCACCCGCAGAAAAACCGCCGACTGCGATACGGTTTGCATCTATCCCGAAGCGCGCGGCATTCTCCCGCACCCATGCAACCGCTGCGGACAACGTTCGCACCGGCTGCCTGCCCAGCGGCACATCCGTGCAGTCATATTCCAACACAAACGACTCGATGCCGTCCCGCGCAAACGCCCGCGCAACCGGCGCGCCCTCACGAATCGAGCAAAATTCGTAGCCACCGCCCGGACAGATCACCAGCGCAGGCTTTTTCTGTCCCTCGGCTACGCCAAAATGGGTCAGAACACCGTGCGGCAGCTGTACCTGTTCTATCATGCGCGATTCCTCCTTCACTGCCGTGCTTATACATTGTACCGGTTACGAATATCAATCCGCGCCAAAATGCGCTCGCTTTCCGGTTTTTCACCCACCAGCAGATAGTCGAGCAGCAGCTCTATCGGCCGCACGCCCTGCAAATGGGCATCCTGATCAATCAAGAAGTCAATCAGCCCTGCGCGGATGTTTTCCGCGTTGACCTCGGATAGGTCATGGCAAATCAAATGTACCTTTCCCTGTAAACCCAACTCACGCAGTGCGTCGCATGCGCCAATCTGTCCGTTGACTGAAACATATATGCCGCGCAATTGCGGATGCTCCTGCACGGTTCGGCATACAATATCATGCGCAAGTCGCTGATCGTCTCCACAGGTTTCGGGCGGCAACAGCTTCAAACCGGGAAAGTGCGCCGCGGCTTCGTCGCAAAAGCCTTCCACCCGCTGCCGATGCGACAGGTTATTTTCCTGTCCCGCCACCACCAGCACCTCACCGTCCCCGGCAAGCAGCAGATTCATCAGACCCGCACAGGCGCGCCCGCAGGCATAATTATCCGATCCGACATAGCACAAACGGCCGGATTCCGATAAATCCGTGTTAAACGTAACCACCGGTATCTCACCGGACAGCGACCGCAGGCGCGCGCGCACCGCGTCATCCTCAACCGGCGTTACCGCAAGGCCGTTTACGCCTTGTGTAACCAGCTCGTCAATTGCATCGAGTTGGCGTGAAGCGTCTACCCCCTCCAACGGGCGCAGCAATATCTCCGCGCCCGCGCTTGTCAGGCGCGCGCAGGCACGTCTGGCCTCCTCATACACCATATTCATAAACATGGTTTCCACCGACTGCACAATCACACCGATTTTAATGGGGTGCTTGGCCAATGCCAGCAGCCTGCCCGCCCGGTTGGGCCGATATCCCATTTCCACCGCGATACGCCGTACCCGCGCGGCCACCTTGGGGTCCACACGTCCGCGGTTATTGAGCGCACGGTCTACCGTGCCGCGCGAAACGCCTGCCAGCGCGGCGATCTCCGACAATGTCACTGCCATTGCTTCACTCCGTTCTTGCTTCCCTTGCCGGAAAACCCCATCCGGCCACGCCTTGGTCACATTCGGGTCATGCTCCCGCCCAAGACCGACGCAATCTCATCACATGCCGACAGCAGCGGGCCGCGCAGCAATCCGATGCGCTCATCCGACATGCGGCTGATTGGCGCGGAAACCGAAACCGCATAGGACGCACGGCCGCGATAGTCCGGAATAGCGGCGGCAATGCAGCGCACACCCAGCTCATTTTCTTCATCATCCAGCGCATAGCCCAGCCGACGCACCCGCTCCAGCTCATGAAAAAAAGCATCCTCGGACACAATGGTGTGCGCCGTCCAAGGCCTGACGTCGCTCTCCTGCCAGAGGGCATGCACCTCGCTGTCCGGCCAGGTGGCAAGGATCGCCTTGCCTACACCCGTACAATACAGCGGTCGGCGCATACCGATGCGCGAAAACATGCGAATCGCGCCGCGGTCGCTTTCCACCTTATGAATATAAACGATATCGCGCTCCTCCTGCATCACCAGATGCACCGTCTCCTCGGTTTCCCGGCTCAGACGCTCCATCGGCAAGCGCGCACGCTCCACCACATCCAGATTGTCCATGATAAAACTGCTCAGTTCGCACAAACGCATACCGGCACGATAAATACTGGTCGCTGTATCGCGCTGCACATAGCCGCGCGTGCACATGCTCGACAGCAAACGGTGCACCGTGCTTTTATGCAGGCCGGTCGCGGCCGACAACGCGCCGATGCTCATTCCATTCCTGCTCTTGCACAGCAGCTCCAGTAAATCAAATGCACGGTCGAGCGACTGCACAGACGAGGATTCTGCCATAACGAGGCTCCTTTCGTTCCGCATTATAAAACTTTGTTCCATTTTAATGTATTTTCACCAAAAAAACAAGAGAAACTTTGCACAGATTGTTTGTGAAAAACTCTTGCAATCTGACGGTAAAGCTTTATAATAAGAGCATCAAGCAAATTTATGAAACATTATTTCATAATGCGAAACACGGAGGAAGAACGCAATGAATGAAATGGAAAACAAAATTCAGTCCATCGGCGTTGTGCCGGTCATCAAGCTCAACCATCCCGAGCGTGACGCAATCCCGCTGGCAAAGGCCCTGATTGCAGGCGGCGTGCCGGTAGCAGAGGTTACCTTCCGTGCGGCAGGCGCAGCCATCGCCATCAAGGCTATGCGCGAGAATTTCCCGGAAATGCTGGTCGGCGCAGGCACGGTGCTCACCACCGCGCAGGTCGACGAGGCCATGGCCGCCGGTGCGCAGTTCATCGTGACCCCCGGCATGGACCCCGAAATCGTTGCTTACTGCCAGAAGGTCGGCATCCAGATCTTCCCCGGCTGCACCACCCCGACCGACTATCATACCGCCTACAAGTTTGGTCTGGAAGTGCTCAAGTTCTTCCCCGCCGAGCAGTCCGGCGGCATTGCCAAAATCAAGGCCATGAGCGCACCGTTCCCGATGTTTAAAGTAATGCCGACCGGCGGCATCTCGCTGAAAAACCTCGCAGACTATGTGAAGAATCCGGTCATCACTGCCTGCGGCGGCTCGTATATGGTCACCGCCGACCTCATCGACAACGGCAAGTGGGACGAAATCACCGAGCTGTGCAAGAAGTCGGTCGAAATCGTGAAAGAGGCGCGCAATGGTTAAGTATTCGCTCGCACACATTGGCATTAACGCCGCAAACAAGGAAGAGGCGCAAAAAGCCGCAGAACTGTTTCAGGCCCTGTTCGGGTTTTCGGTCAAGGAAGGCAACAGCTCCTTTTTCGCCGGCGACATCGAGCTGATGAAGGAGCCGTATATGGGCAAAAACGGTCACATTGCTATCGGCACGCCGGATGTTGCGGCAGCCAAGGCCGAGTTGGAGACGCGCGGCATTGTCTTTAACGATACCACTGCCAAATACAAGACGGACGGCACCCTGAATGCCATCTATCTGTCCGATGAAATCTGCGGCTTTGCGGTTCATCTGGTCAGCAAGCAGTAATCACAACACAATTACGGAGGAAACAACATGAAAATCGTTACTTTCGGCGAGCTGATGGTTCGTCTGCAGCCGTACAACTATGAGCGTTTTGTACAGGCTGACCACCTGGAGTTCACCTTCGGCGGCGGCGAGGCCAACGTTGCCGTTTCGCTGGCCAACTACGGTCTGGATGCGGCCTACGTCACCAAGCTGCCGGCACATGCAATCGGTCAGGCGGCAGTCAACTCCCTGCGCCGCTACGGTGTAGACACCAGCATGATTACCCGCGGCGGTGACCGTGTCGGCATCTACTACAACGAGAAGGGCGCGTCCCAGCGCGGCTCGGTCTGCATCTATGACCGCGCACACTCCGCGATTCAAGAAGCGACCACCGCTGATTTTGACTGGAACAAGATTTTTGAGGGCGTGGACTGGTTCCACTTCACCGGCATCACGCCGGCACTGGGCGCAAACGTGGTGGACATCTGCCGCGAGGCCTGCCAGGCAGCTAAGGCGCATGGTGTGAAAATCTCCTGTGACCTGAACTACCGCGGCAAGCTGTGGACCCGCGAGCAGGCGCGCGAAGCGATGACCGAGCTGTGCCAGTATGTGGACGTGTGTATCTCCAACGAGGAGGATGCCAAGGACGTATTCGGCATCGAAGCCGAGGCGACCGACATTTACGCAGGCGAAATCAACCGCGAAGGCTACAAGTCTGTTGCCAAACAGCTGGCGGACAAGTTCGGCTTTGAGAAGGTTGCCATCACCCTGCGCGAGTCCCACTCCGCATTCGACAACGGTTGGAGCGCGATGCTGTATGATGTCGCGTCCGACGAGTACTGCTTCTCCAAGAAGTATGAACTGCACATCATCGACCGCGTCGGTGGCGGCGATTCTTTCGGCGGCGGTCTGATTTACGCCCTGCTAACCGGCAAAAACACACAGGAGGCAGTTGAGTTTGCGGTTGCCGCTTCCGCACTCAAGCACTCCATCGAAGGCGACTACAACATGGTAACCGTTGCCGAGGTAGAGAAGCTGGCCGGCGGCGATGGCTCAGGCCGTATCCAGCGCTGATTTTCTGCAAGCCTTTCCGGCTCTGCCGGAATTTCCATCATATTGATAAACATCCCTTTCCTACAAACGCGAAACACCCGTGCCCTCTCCACGCACGGGTGTTTTGCTGTTTGCTTGAAAAATTTCCGCAGAATATTGCAGGATATTGGATTTTCTTCTTGACATATGTACCAAACCTGCGTATAATATATTTTGTCGTCAGAACCTTTTGACAGACAGTTTGATGGGGGCGTAGCTCAGCTGGGAGAGCGCCACACTGGCAGTGTGGAGGTCATGAGTTCGATCCTCACCGTCTCCACCAAGTAAAACCGACTTGTTTTGACAAGTCGGTTTTTGTTTTACCTGTGGCGGCCACAGCTGTCCACTATTCCATTATGGTCATGACTTATCATACGAAAAGAGAGAAAACAACGTGGAAATTCGCAATATTTTACAATCCCCGGAGGGATATGCAGCGCAGAACCGCGCTATCCCGCCGGAACTGAAAGAAAAGGCGCAGCGTCTTTGCTGGGAATACAATCGCTCTGCCCCTGACCAAAAGCAGGAACGGCAGGCTATTTTGACCGAGTTGTTTGGCACCTGCCACCCGCTAACCTTTATCGAGCCTACCTTTCACTGTGACTATGGATTTAACATCCATACCCATGGCCTTACGGTCATCAACTATAACTGCGTCATTCTGGATACCTCGCCTGTCCACATTGGAGCCGGCGCGTTTATTGCCCCGGGCGTGTGTCTCAGCTGCGCCGGTCACTCCATTGATGCCCGTCAGCGTTCCGAGGGCATCGGCACCTCTAAGCCCATCCGCTTGGAGGAGGATGTATGGATCGGCGCCAACGCTGTGGTCTGCGGAGGCGTAACCATCGGAAAGGGCTCTGTTATCGGAGCCGGCAGTGTGGTCATTCGAGACATTCCGGCCGGCGTCGTTGCAGCAGGCACACCTTGCCGCCCGATTCGTCCCGTCACCGAACAGGATAGAATTCCCCTTACGCAGATGGCATTTTAAATCCGGCAGCGCAAAATCATTCAATATAGACGAAAAACAGCATGAGAATCAAGGGAGGGAAACTACATGAAGCTGCGAGAAACCTACACTTGTCCGCTGGAACTGGTGCATGACATGATCAAAGGTAAGTGGAAGCCTATTATTTTGTGGCGTCTGCGCTTCGGAAAAACCACGCTGGCCCAATTGGAACGGGATATTGAAGGCATCACACAGAAAATGCTGCTCGAGCATCTCAAAGAGCTGACTGCTTTCGGCTTTGTCGATAAAGAAGTATCCGGCGGCTATCCTCTCAAGACAGAATATTACCTGACCCGCCCTCAGGGAGAGCAGATTCTGGCAGCGCTGAAGATCATGCAGGAAATCGGCATCGACTACATGATGCGCCATGGGATGGAAGAACCACTCCGGGAACGCGGTCTGCTGTAAAAAATCGGATACCCACAAAAAAGTGGGTAATTTACCTTCCGGAAAAACCCTGTTATGATAATCCTGTCAAACAACATAAGGAGGTTTTTCCCATGAAGGTAATCAGTCATGGTATTGTAAACGGTGTTATTGAGGATCGCTTTGGCAAACACGGTGAGCATCACAACGAAAACGGCGTGCCCACCTACTCCCTGCCGCTGGAGATTCTCGAAGCCCCCGAGGGCACCAAGAGCTTTGCGCTTTTTCTGGAGGATAAGGACGCCTGTCCCGTCAGCGGCGGCTTTTCGTGGATTCACTGGGTAGCGGCCAACATCACCCGCACCAAGCTGGAGGAGAACGACAGTCAGGCCAATGCGGATTTTGTGCAGGGTCTTAACAGCTGGGTGAGCATGCAGGGCGGACAGCAGAGCCCTGAACTCTCGGCCTGCTACGGCGGTATGGCTCCCCCCAATGAGCCTCATACCTACGAGCTGCATGTCTATGCGCTGGACACCCTGCTAGACCTGAAGAACGGCTTCTGGTTCCATGAGATGTTCCGCCAGATGGAAGGACACATTCTCGATCAGACCACCATCAAAGGAGTGTACCGGCATTGAGCGGCCTGGAAGCGCTGATGCTGCTGTGCTTTGGGGCGGCATGGCCCTTTTCCATCGTGCGTTCCTGGAAATCCCGCTCCACCCAAGGAAAAAGCCTGTTCTTCCTTCTGGTGCTTATTCTGGGCTATCTGGCAGGCATCGCAAATAAACTGCTCTACCATTTTGATGCGGTTCTGTTTCTTTATTTGCTGAACGTCCTGATGGTTACTGCCGACGCAATTCTCTGGCTGCGCAACCGGCGATATGAAATCACCAACACCACCGCCTCTTCCCGGAAATAAGCCGTCAAAAAAGCTGTTCGAGGCCAGCCTGAAAAGGTTGGCCTCTCCTTTACTGAAAAAAAATATTTTTTTGTAAAAAAGCACTTGACACTCGCGTATCGACATAGTATAATATACAAGTCGCAAGGATAAAAAAAGAAAATACAGCCGAATTGTGTAATGGTAGCACGACAGACTCTGACTCTGTTTGTGAGGGTTCGAATCCTTCTTCGGCTGCCACCTGAAAAGCAGCTTTTCTTCGGAAAAGCTGCTTTTTTCATGCCTTTTTGCAGGTTTTCAAATTGCAGATTTTTCATGTCTGCCAAATGGTTTTATGGTTCAAGACAGGACTCAGCCCGTCCCCTTCTTACAAGTTATATGCACATGATTATTCTATCCCTTCTCATAAAAAAAGAGGGACAGCGCCGCTTTCGCTGCGCTGCCCTCCTCTGGAAAGGATAGCTAAAATCTTATACCATTTATACCGCTCAAGGCGATACAAAACGGTACTCAATACGGGAATATCCTTGCACCTTTATTATTTTGCGATGTTTTCGCAAAAACGCATCAGAATAGTAGCAACCTCTGCGCGCGTAGCATTGCCTGCAGGATTGAGCGTTGTGCTGGTAACGCCGGTAATCAGGCCTTCCGCATTCGCCCACTGCATTGCTGCGATTGCGTAAGAGCTGATCTGAGAAGCATCTGCATAGTCGGTCAGGCTGTTCGATGCCGTTACGGAGTAACCCTTGTACTGTGCATAACGGTACAGAATTGCCGCCATCTGCTCACGGGTTACAGCAGTATTCGGTGCAAAGCTGGTCTCGCTGACACCGTTGACAATACCGTTTGCAGCAGCCCAGTTAACCGCATCGGCATAATAGGAGCCTGCTACAACATCCGTGAAGCTGGAAGACGCAGCTGCCGGTGTATTCTCCAGTCGGTGCAGGATGGTAACGATCATCGCGCGGTTCGTCGTTGCATTCGGGCCGAAGGAGTTAGCCGAAATACCGTTCATCATGCCGTTTTCGTATACATAACGTACAGCTTCCGCATACCAAGCCGAAGATGCAACATCACCAAACGGAAGATCTGCCGGCTGTTCGCCGGTTCCCGGGGTCTCAGTATCGCCGCCGGCAGCACCGCCGCCGCCACCGCCGCCACCGGACGTACCGGGGTCATCGCTGGAGCTGCTGCTCATTTCTGAATACTGCACGGTCAATGCAACTGCACCAGTCGGCATATCACAGGTAAATGTGTTATTGCCCTCCGACTGCATGGTGGTGTATTCACCGCTGGCAACAAGACCAGGCTGAACAACTACATTGTCTACCTGATAACCAGTATCCGGAGTGACCTTCACCACCAGCTTTGCGCTGGTGTCAGCGCGTACGCTGTACAAATTGCCGACAGGGTCGCTTCCTTCCAGCGCACCCATATCTGTAGCGTTGTACTGGGTATCTCCATTGAGCGAGTAAATCTCTACCGTGCCGTGGTTTCCGCCACTGGGATATACAGCAACCAAAATAGAGGCGATATCGCCCGCCTGAGTGGTGCCGATTTCCGCGCCTGCGTCAATCGTGATATCAGCAGCGTTGACGTCGGCCGGCAGGGTAAGCGCATCAACCTTACCATTAATTGTTACAGCTGCGCCCGCCTGAACAGAAAGCGTTTTAACGCTGCCTTCCACCGTCAGGGTAGCACCGTCTTCAACGACAATCTGGCCGTCGACTTCGGTGTTCTGCGGCACGGTGGCTTCCAGGCTTTGGCCAATTGTCACAGGCTGCGTGTAGGTGCCGCCATTGATGACAACCTTACCATTGTTTTGCGCTTCCATAACAGCACGGCTCAGCGGCATTACGCTCTGCACCGTCGCTGTGTCTTTGGTCAGCTTATAAATGCCGATCGGGCTGTTAAAGGTCACATTCGGTCCCAGTTCCAGCGAACCATCTACCTCAAAGGTAATCTTTCCACTGGTACCGGACGCTTCAATGGCACCGCCCGTGGCCGCATTGCTGCTGTTGATGGTCAAACCACTGTTTTGGCCCACCTTCAAGGTGTCAACCTTCAGGGTGTATGTATCCACATCAATGGTATAGACCGTATTCGTATCCGCGTCGATGGTGTACACACTTCTTAGGGTAGTATCTTTGCTCAGTTTATATACGCCTTCGCCGCTCCACGGAATATCGTTTACAGTATCCGCTGCAAACGCTGCGGGGACCATTGTCAGCACCATGGATGCAGCCAGCAGTGCTGACAACATTCTTTTTTTCATCTTCGCATTTCCTCCTTATTACAAGATAGAGTAGATTTTTGGCAATGTTTTGCCCGCTCACTCCTTTCACAGTTTGCGAAATTGTACTTTCTGAAATTACTGCAAGGATAAGTGCCCCTGAAAATGATACTACCAAAAGCAAATTTTTTCAAGTGCTTCCACAAACTTTAAGTTTCCACTTATGTAGGAGTACAATACATCTTGGACAGTTGAATAAAAAAGGGATGAAGGATAAGGCCTCATCGGTTAAAGTTGAGTTGCTACACTTAACTTGACGAGAGGGGGCCATATC
>NZ_JBQKJP010000052.1:0-17125 GCF_052117205.1 Candidatus Agathobaculum pullicola
TTTCCAAGCAGCTTGCTGTCCATAACCGCCGTTCCAACAACTTTCCCATGAGGCCTCTAGGTTGGCTTTCTCCTTTAGAGTTCACTGTCCAATATGTTTGACAAACCTACAAACAAAAAACGGCTTTTCCGAACCGTTTCCTTGATGATGCAGCCCTGACGCATCACGGACATTTGCACCCATTCCTTCATAGTATGATAGCAGTCGCCGGTGCGCCGTTTGGCCATTTGCGGTCAAAAAACGGCGCCCCACGCGGTTTCTATGAGAGGCCGCCCCGTCGGCGGCGGTCCGAGTGAATGAAAGGAGGTTTTCCGTCCATGAATCTGCGTGTCCGCATCAAAAATCCGGTGTTCTGGGTGCAGCTTTTACTGGGCGTATGCGCTACCGTACTGGCCTATGCCGGTCTGACCGCCGCGGATATGACCAGCTGGGGCGCAGTATGGGGTGTCGTCCGCAAGGCGCTGACCAATCCGTACTGTTTATTCCTGATTGCATCCAACGTCTGGAATGCGCTCAACGACCCGACCACAAGCGGTCTGACTGATTCCGACCGCGCGCGGCAGTATGAAAAGCCGCTCGAGCTGTAGAAACAGCAAAACAGGGGCGCGGACATGGTTCGCTCCCCTGTTTTGCCTTTTCCCTTAGGCAATACCGCACAATTGCAGCTTCGATGCTTTGCAGAAATTTTGTGCCCAGATTTTGTTGCGATTTCTTGCAATTCATCAAGTATTGCCGCGAAACCGTGCCGCATATGGACGCAAAATTGACACACAAATCTTTCTTGCTGAATGATGCGGTATTACCCTTATTTTTTGTACTGCGCTATGGTATGCGCAATATACGGCTGCACGTCGCCCAGCGGAATACCCAACGCAACCGCCAGCTCCCCGTGCAGCAAATCCTCCGCGCGCTTGCGGTAACGCTGATCTACCTGACTGACCCTGCGTCCATTGCGGCGGGACTTGGCGTAAACCGTCTTAATCAGCTGCGCCAGCTCCCGGCAGTCATGACTTTGCAGCACCGCCTGATAGTGCTCGCTGGCCATCCGCATACTGTGCGAGGTAAAGCCGTCCTCTTCGATGGTCGGAATGGTTCGGATCAGCTGCTCCGCCTGCGCGCGCGAGATGACCGGCCGCGTAAATACCGATGAATCAACCGGGACATAGATGGTTTCCGTTCCGGAAACGGGTGTGAGCGTGTAATACAGCTTGCCCTCCTCCGTGTCAAAGGGCGGCTTACCGACCGCCTCCACCCGGCAGGCACCGCTGGTTCCGTAAACGATAAATTCCCCCGTTTGATACATGGTACTCCTCCTTACTATGCCGAAATATGACGGCGGGCAGCGTTTTCACGCTGCCGCCTTCCGCTCTCTGATAAAATAATCATAGCACAATTTACAGGAAAATGTAAGAAAAAATTTTATTTTTTTACATACCAGTTCAGATTTTCGGCGATTTCATGCGGCAGATAAAAACAAAGATGATCCTTTACCTGCCCGTTGTACAGCAGCTCCGCGCGGTGCAGTGTCCCCTCATATCGGAACCCGCATTTCTCCAGCACGCGACGCGAAGCGGGATTGTCCGGATAGCAGGTTGCACTGATGAGATCCAGCCCCATCCTCCCAAAGCCGAAGCCCACCGCTGCACGCACCGCCTCGGTCATGTAGCCCCGTCCCCAGTAGTCCACGCCCAGCGAATACCCGAGCGAACGCGACGAGCCGTATTGCCGTGTCGAATCGGTAATCAGTCCGATAGACCCCATCAGGCGGCGATCCTCCTGTCGCTCGATTGCCCAGACGCTCGACTGGTTCAGAAATACCAGATGCAGAATATCATTCGACTCCATCAGGCTTTCGTGTGGCTTCCAGCCTGCATTGCGGCCCACCGCTTCATCCTTGGAATAGGCATACAGTGCCTCTACGTCATCCTCCCGAAAGGGGCGCAGTGTCAATCGTTCGGTCGTCAGCGTCATGGGGTGCTCCTTTCTGCCAGCAAAAGAACAAAGGGCGCAAAGCGGTCGCTTTGCGCCTTTTTCTCCGTTACTTAATGGTCATCACCTGGTCGCGCGCCGGGCCGACACCCAACATGGTGATCGGGCACTCGATGATACACTCAAGCTCGCGGATGTACGCCTGCACCGTCTGCGGCAGTTCATCAAACGAACGGCAGCCCGTGATGTCCTCGTCAAAGCCGGGGAATTCTTCGTAAACCGGCTCACAATCCACCAGATCCATGAAGTTTGCCGGGAACTCCGTGAGGGTCTGACCGTTTTTCAGCTTGTAGCCCACACAGACCTTGAGCTTTGGCAGGCCGCGCAGCGGGTCGATCTTGTTGATAACGACCTCGGTCATTCCGTTGACGCGCACAGCATAGCGCGCCACCACCGCGTCGAACCAACCGGTGCGGCGCGGACGGCCGGTCACCGTGCCGAACTCGCCGCCGGCATTACGGATATAGTCACCCGTCTCGTCAAACAGCTCGGTCGGGAACGGGCCTTCGCCCACGCGGGTGGTGTAGGACTTGAAAATACCCATAATGCTGCTCACCGCCGTCGGGCCGACGCCCGAGCCGATGCAGCAGCCGCCCGCCACCGGATGCGAGGAGGTGACGAACGGATATGTACCCATATCCAGATCCAGCAGCGTCCCCTGCGCGCCCTCGAACAGGACTTCCTTGCCCTCCTTGACCGCATTCCACGTCAGGATAGAGGTGTCGCACACATAGGGACGCAGCCGGTCGGCATACTCCCGATACTCCGCGATGACCGCGTCCGCGTCGATGGCCTTGCCGCCGTATACGCCTGTGATGACGCGGTTTTTGTGCGCGCACGCCTCGCGGATGACGGTCTCAAAGCGCTCGGCGTCGACAAAATCGTGCATGCGCACACCGCTGCGCTCGGATTTATCCATATAGGTCGGGCCGATGCCCTTCTTGGTTGTGCCGATAGCCGTGCCTTCCTTTGCCTTTTCCGCCTCGCTCAGCGCGTCCAGCTCAAGATGCCACGGCAGAATGCAGTGGCAGCGCGCGTCGATAAACAACTTGTCGGTCGAAACGCCCTTTTCGTGCAGGCCGTCGATTTCGCCCAATACCGCCTTGGGATTGACTACCACGCCCGGGCCTATCACATTCGTACAATCCGGATACAGGATGCCCGAGGGGATGAGCTGCAGCTTGTATTTGACACCGTTTGCCACGACCGTATGGCCGGCATTGTTGCCGCCCTGACTGCGGACGACCAAATCAGCCTTGCCCGCGAAAATATCAATGAACTTGCCCTTGCCTTCGTCGCCCCACTGAGCGCCGAGAATTACCTTTCCTGGCATAGGTTTTCCTTCCTTTCTGCTCTCGGACACGCTTTCAGCATGTCATACAATTAAAGTATAGCATAGCAGGCCGCGCTTTTCAATCCTGATTTGCGCCTTTTGACTTGTAAAAGCCCCCCGTCCGTTGTAAAATATCCGTGTAACGCATTGAAGGAGACGGAAAAAAATGCACTATCTGGACAATGCGGCGACGACGGCAGTGCTGCCCGAAGCGGCCGAGGCGGCCATGCACGCCATGTGCACCTGCTTTGGCAACCCGTCGAGCCTGCATAAAATGGGAATAGATGCCTCGCATCTTTTAGAGGACAGTCGGAAAACGGTAGCTTGCGCGCTCGGCTGCCTGCCGGAGGAGACCTATTTTACCTCCTGCGGCACGGAGAGCACCAACATCAGCCTGCGCGGCGCCGCGCACTTGAACCGCCATCAGAAGGGGCGCATCATCACCACCGAAATCGAGCACGCGGCAACGCTCAACACCTGCAAGCAGCTTGCCGCCGAAGGCTTTGACGTGGTGTTCCTTGCGCCGGACGAGACCGGGCACATCACGCCTGCGGCGCTTACAGACGCGCTGACCGAAGATACCGTGCTGCTGTCCTGCCAGCTGGTCAACAACGAGATCGGCACGGTGCAGCCGGTGGCCGAACTCGGCGCACTGCTCAAAGCCAAAGCACCGCGCGCGCTGTTCCACATTGACGCGGTACAGGGGCTGGCGCGTGTCAGGCTGACACCCAAGAAATGGAACTGCGATTTGATGAGCGTGTCCGGCCACAAAATCGGCGCGCCCAAGGGCATCGGCGCGCTCTATGTCAAAAAGGGGCTGCGCCTGCCGCCCCTCATGTTCGGCGGCGGACAGGAGAAAGGCATTCGCCCGGGCACCGAGCCGCTGCCGAACATCGCGGCGTTCGCCAAGGCGTGTGAAATCCGTATGGCGCACTTTGACGAGGATTTTCAGCATGTGCAGAGCCTTGCGGACTACCTGCATCAGCAGGTGGGGGCGTTTTTGCCGGAGGCAGCCTTCAACGGCGTAGGCGACATCCCGCATGTGGTCAATCTGTCCCTGCCCGGCTGCAAAAGCGAGGTCATGCTGCGCGTACTCGAGAGCGACGAGGTCTATGTTTCGAGTGGCTCGGCCTGCTCCAAGGGCAAGCAGAGCGGCGTACTCAAAGCGCTCGGTCTGCCCAAAACGCGCACGGACAGCGCGCTGCGCGTGTCCTTCTGCCCATCCAATACCACCGAAGATGTGGACGCTTTTCTTGCCGCCGCGCAAAAAGGCCGTAAAATGCTGGTTCGATGACCTTATTAAAAGGAGACGTTATGAAAGAAGTATTGCTGCTCAAATGCGGAGAGATTGTCCTGAAGGGACTCAACCGCAAAACCTTTGAAGACCGCCTGCTCAAAAACCTGTCCCGCCGCATGAAGCATGTGGCGGACTGCAATATCACCATGCGCCAGTCGGTCGTATACGTCGAAGTGCCCGAAGACGCGGACGCAGACGCGGTTATGGATTGCGCGCGCCATGTGTTTGGCTTTGCGACCATTTCGCGCGCGGCGGTCTGCCCGGAAAAGACGCTCGAAAGCGTCATTGACACCGCGCAGAGTTATCTTGCCGACCGTTTCGCGCAGGCAAAGACCTTCAAGGTCGAGACCAAGCGCGGGGACAAAAAGTTCCCGATGACCTCGACTGAAATCAGCCAGCACGTCGGCGGTGAGCTAGCCGACCGCTTCCCGGACGTGCGCCCCTACATGCACGGCCCCGACCTGACCGTCCATGTCGAAATCCGCGAAAAGTACGCCTTTGTCCACGCAGGCCCCGAACCGGGCGCGGGCGGCATGCCCATCGGCTCGAACGGTCGGGCGGCGCTGCTGCTCTCGGGCGGCATCGACAGTCCGGTGGCAGGCTGGATGATGGCCAAGCGCGGTCTGGAGCTGGTCGGCGTACACTTTTTCAGCTATCCCTATACCTCGGAACGCGCCAAGGAGAAGGTACTCGAGCTGGGCCGCAAGCTGACCGCATGGTGCGGTCGCATGAGCGTCATGGTCGTGCCGTTCACCAAAATCCAGGAGGAAATCCGTGAAAAGTGCCACGAGGAGCTATTCACGCTCATCATGCGGCGCTTTATGATGCGCATTGCCGAGCGGGTCGCGGTCGAATACGGCTGCGGCGCGCTGATTACCGGTGAATCGCTCGGTCAGGTCGCCAGCCAGACCATGCCCGCCATGGGCGTGACCGGCGCGGTGTGCGAGCTGCCCATCTTCCGTCCGTGCATCGGCATGGACAAGGAGGAAATCGTCACCATCGCCCGCAAAATCGACACATTTGAAACCTCTATTCTGCCCTATGAGGACTGCTGCACCGTGTTCACCCCCAAGCACCCGAACACCAAGCCCAAGATGCCAAAAATTCTCGAGGCCGAAAGTCATCTGGATGTAGAAAGTCTTGTGAACGAGGCGGTTGAAGGCGTAGAAATCATTCATTTGCCATAAGAAAGAAGGAAACACTTTCATGAACGCAGAACTCATTGCCGTCGGCACGGAAATCCTGCTGGGCGACATTGTCAATACGGACGCACAAGTCATCTCGCAGGGCCTGCGTGAGCTGGGCATCAATGTGTTTTACCAGACGGTCGTGGGCGACAATCCGGCGCGCCTGCGCCACGTCATAGAGACTGCGCGCGACCGCGCGGATATCATCATCACGACCGGCGGCCTCGGCCCCACGCTCGACGACCTGACCAAGGAGACGCTGGCGACCGTATTCGGCCGCAACATGGCGCTGCATCAGCCCTCGCTCGACCGCATCAAGGGCTTTTTCCAGACCATCGGCCGCGAAATGACCCCAAACAACGAAAAGCAGGCATGGCTGCCCGAGGGCTGCACGGTGTTCGTAAACGAGTGGGGCACCGCACCCGGCTGCGCGTTTGAGGCCTACGGCAAGCACGTTATCATGCTGCCCGGCCCCCCGCGCGAGTGCAACCCGATGTGGAAGCAATGCGCGATGCCGTACCTCTATAAGCTCGCGGGCGGCTGCATTGTTTCGCGCAATATCCGTATTTTTGGTCTGGGAGAAAGCAATATGGAAACCATTCTCCACGACATGATGGCGGAAAGCACCAATCCGACCATTGCACCTTACGCCAAGACCTCAGAGTGCTTTGCGCGCGTGACCGCCAAGGCAGACACGCCGGAGGCGTGCGAAAAGCTGCTTGCGCCGGTGGTCGAGAAAATCTGCGGCCTGCTGGGCGATGATGTATACGGCGTAGACGTGGACTCACTCGAGCAGGTGGTCGGCGACGGGCTGCGCGCGCGCGGCATGACCCTTGCTGTGGCGGAGAGCTGCACGGGCGGCCTGTTGTCCAAGCGCATCACCGATGTACCCGGATGCTCGGATTACTATCTTGGCGGCGTGTGCTCCTATGCAAACGAGGTCAAAATGAAGGTATTGGGCGTGAAAAAAGAGACGCTCGACACGGTCGGTGCGGTCTCGCCCGAGGTGGCCGAACAGATGGCCGAGGGCGTGGCCAAGGCGCTCGGCGCAGACGTTGGTGTGGGCATCACGGGTATTGCCGGGCCCGGCGGCGGTACGGACGAAAAGCCGGTGGGTCTGGTTTACATCAGCATCTGGTGTCGTGGAAAGCACTACACCCGTAAGATGAAATCCACCAACGGCCGCGACCGTATACGCATGCAGGCGGCATCCACTGCGCTCGATATGATTCGTCGTGACATTTTCTAAACAAATTATTGCATTTTTGTTCATTTTTTCGACATTTCCAGTCATTCCCTGTGGAAACCAAACAAAATTTTCATCAAAAAAGTCCAGCAATTGTGTAAAATTGCTGGACTTTTGTTTCCCTTTGATGTATACTATATCTAACTAAAGTGAGAGGTATCTGCCTTTATCAGGGCGAAGTGTACAAACAGTTGGAAAATTTTCGCAAAGACGCTTTATTTTGGCATTTTAGAAGTGTAAGAAGTATAAAAGGGAGAGATGCGATATGAAGAAAACCTCCGCAGCGCCGGCCTGTGAAAAGCGCAGCCAGCTTTTCTATTCGGGCAGGGACTGCCGCGCCTTTGATTATATGGGCGCCCATCCCTTTGAACAGGACGGCGAGCCCGGCTACCTGTTCCGGGTATACGCCCCCGAAGCGGAAAAGGTTTCGGTCATGGGCGAGTTCAACGGCTGGAACCGCGATGTAGACTACATGACGCGGGACGAGCAGGGCATCTGGGAAAAATTCATTCCGCATGTTTCCGAATACGCGGCATATAAGTATAGTGTATGGGCAAAATCGGGCGACGTGTTTGACAAGTCCGACCCGTACGGCTTCCACAGCGAAACCCGTCCCGGCAATGCCTCCAAGGTTTATGACATCGAAGGCTACGAGTGGAACGACGCATCGTGGATGGACTGGCGTAAGGGCCATCTGCCCTATTCCAGCCCGGTCAACATCTATGAATGTCATCTCGGGTCGTGGAAAGTACATGAGGACGGCAACTTCTATTCCTACCGTCAGCTTGCGGACGAGCTGGTGCCCTATGTGAAGGAAATGGGCTACACGCACATCGAGGTCATGCCGCTGACTGAGTATCCGTTCGACGGCTCGTGGGGCTATCAGGTCATCGGCTACTTTGCCGCGACCAGCCGCTACGGCACGCCCAAGGACCTGATGTACTTCATCGACAAGGCGCATCAGGCCGGCCTTGGCGTCATCATGGACTGGGTGCCCGCGCACTTCCCCAAGGACGGCTGCGGTCTGGTCGAGTTTGACGGTTCTTACCTCTACGAATATGCCGATCCGCTCAAGATGGAGCATAAGGAATGGGGCACGCGCGTGTTCGACTACGGCAAAACTTCGACGCGCAACCTGCTGTTCTCCTCGGCCATGTTCTGGATCGAGAAGTTCCACATGGACGGACTGCGCGTGGATGCGGTTGCCTCCATGCTTTATCTCGACTACAACCGCCAGAACGAATGGCGTCCCAACATCCACGGCGGACGCGAGAACCTCGAAGCGATCGACTTTTTACGCCTGCTCAATGAATATATCCTAACCGACCATCCGGATGTCATGATGATCGCGGAGGAATCCACCGCATGGCCGATGGTGACCAAGCCCGGTTATGACGGCGGCCTCGGCTTCAACTTCAAGTGGAACATGGGCTGGATGAACGATATGCTGTGCTACTGCTCGGCCGACCCGTTCTTCCGCAAGGACATGCACGACAAAATCACCTTCTCGTTCATGTACGCGTTCTCAGAAAACTACATCCTGCCGCTTTCGCACGATGAAGTCGTGCATGGCAAATGCTCGCTGATCGGCAAAATGCCGCCCCCGTACGAAAACCAGTTTGGCGGCCTGCGCGCATTGTACGGTTACATGACCGCTCATCCGGGTAAAAAAATGCTGTTCATGGGCGGCGAGTTCGCCCAGTTCTCCGAATGGGCCTACCAGCGCGGACTGGACTGGATGCTGCTCGACTATCCCGCACATAAGCAAATGCAGACCTATGTCAAGGCGCTCAACCATTTCTATCTGGAAACCCCACAGCTGTGGGAGCAGGATACCGACTGGCGCGGCTTCGAGTGGATCAGCCACGAGGACAATCGCAACAACATCATCGCCTTCCGCCGCATCGCCAAGGATGGCAGCGATATCGTAGCTGTTGTCAACTTCTCTCCGGAGGTGCAGGAGAATTACCGCATCGGTGTGCCGATTTCCGGAACATATGAGGAGGTTTTCTCCTCGGACAAGGCCGAGTTCGGCGGCAGCGGCATGGCAAACGGCAAGGTAAGAACCGACAGCAAAAAGCCTATGCACGGGCAGGAGCAATCCATCAATATTCACATTCCGCGCTTTGGCGTACTGTTCTTCAAGGGCAAGCCCCGCGCCAAGCGCCGCACCAAGGCCGAAATTGAAGCGGCGAAAAAGGCCGCGGCAGCTAAGGCGGCCAAGTCTGCCAAAGGGGGCCGCGCATCCACCAAGGCCGTTTCCAAAACGGGTACACGCGCGGTGACCAAGACCGGAACGAAGGCCGTGGCCAAAACCGGAGAAAAAGCGGTCGCAAAGACCGGCACGAAAGCAATCACCAAGACCGGAGAAAAGGCGGTGGTTCAGGCAAACGATGCCGGCAAGCAGGATTCTTAAAAGGGGACACGCCGAAAACGGCGTAAAAAATACATAAACGGCAAAAAGGAGAGTTCATCAATGTATCGGAAAAAAGAATGCGTAGCCATGCTGCTCGCAGGCGGTCAGGGCAGCCGCCTTTATGTATTGACCAAAAAGGTCGCCAAGCCCGCGGTGCCGTTCGGCGGCAAGTACCGTATCATCGATTTCCCGCTTTCCAACTGCGTCAACTCGGGCATTGACACGGTCGGCGTATTGACCCAGTACGAGCCGCACGTGCTCAACGCTTATATCGGCTCCGGCCAGACTTGGGATCTCGACCGTCTGCGCGGCGGCGTTTACGTCCTGCCGCCGTACCAGAAGGGCAAAACCTCCGAGTGGTACAAGGGAACCGCCAACGCCATCTACCAGAACATCCAGTTTATTGACGATTACGACCCCGAATATGTTCTGATTCTGTCGGGCGACCATATCTACAAGATGAACTACAACAAGATGCTCCAGAAGCACAAGGAAACCGGTGCGGACGCGACCATCGCCGTGCTCGATGTGCCGCTCACCGAGGCGTCCCGCTTCGGCATCATGAACTGCAAGCCGGACGGCACGATCTACGAATTCGAGGAGAAGCCCAAGAACCCGAAGTCCACACTCGCATCCATGGGCATTTATATCTTCTCCTGGAAGAAGCTGCGCCAATATCTGATTGATGACGAGGAAAACGCTAAGTCCTCCAACGACTTCGGCAAGGACATCATTCCTGCAATGCTGGGCAATGGCGAAAAGCTGGTTTCCTACCGTTTCGAGGGCTATTGGAAGGATGTCGGCACAATCGAAAGCCTGTGGGAGGCCAACATGGATCTGCTTAGCCCGAATTCCGGTCTGAATCTGTCGGATGACAGCTGGAAAATCTACGGCCGCACCACCGGCTCTCCCCCGCACTTCACCGCTAAGAATGCCTCTGTCAAGCACACGCTGCTTTCCGAGGGCTGCGAGATCGCGGGCGAGGTTTCCGAATCCGTCCTGTTCTCGGATGTCAAGATCGGAAAGGGCGCTAAGGTGGAATACTCCATCCTGATGCCGGGCGCAGTCATCGAGGAAGGCGCCACCGTGCGTTACTCCATTATTGCGGAAAATGCCGTCATCGCCAAGGATGCGATTGTGGGCGGCAGCCCGTCGGACGGCGATGTGGATAAGTGGGGCGTGGCCGTTGTCGCGGAAGGTGTGCGTATTGGCCGCGGCGCAAAGCTGGCCGCAAAAGAAATGGCAGATGAAGACCTGCCGGATGTAAAGTAAGGGGGCGGAAATGATGAACAGTGTTTTAGGCATCATCATCGCATTTGATAACGACAACGATCTGCGCGAGATCACCGAACACCGTACCGTCGGCGCGGTGCAGTGGGGCGGTCGCTACCGCATCATCGATTTCATGCTGTCGAACATGGTAAACAGCGGCATTTATCGCGTAGGCGTACTGATGAAGGACAAATACCAGTCCCTCATCGACCACATCGGCAACGCCAAGGACTGGGATCTGTCCCGCAAAAACTCGGGCGTGACGCTGCTGCCGCCGTATTCCTATTCCAAGAAAGCGTCTCCGCTGATGACGGGCGAATACCGCGGCAAGATTGACGCGCTGGCCGGCGCAGTTGACTTTCTGCAGAAGAACAAGGCGGATTTTGTGGTAATCGCGGACGGAGACATCGTCGGCAACATCCCGCTGGACGATGTCATCGATCGCCACATCAAGTCAGGCGCCGACCTGACCATGGTATGCACCAAGAAACAGAAGGACTCTCCGTTCACCACCTATGTGGAGCTCAACCGCAAAAAGGAGGCTGTAGACATCCGTGTCGGTGACTCCAACGAGGGAAAATGCAAACATATTGCGCTGGGTGTGTATGTCATGAGCCGCCAATACCTCATCCATA
Organism: Candidatus Agathobaculum pullicola; assembly: GCF_052117205.1. NCBI lineage: Bacteria > Bacillati > Bacillota > Clostridia > Eubacteriales > Butyricicoccaceae > Agathobaculum > Candidatus Agathobaculum pullicola. The sequence goes on from NZ_JBQKJP010000052.1 coordinate 11,376, forward strand.
TGCTGTCCGACTGCGTCACACACAACTGTATCCACTTCGAGCGTGAGTTCCTGTCGCGCGCACTGATTGACGGCACCGTCGCAGGCTACCTGTTCAACGAATACGCCATCAAAATCGAAGATACGTTCGACTACTTCCGCTCCAACATGGATATGCTGGACAAGGATGTGCGCGACGAGGTATTCCTGCGCACCCGCCCGATTCTGACCCGCATCAAGGACGAAGCGCCCGCCTACTACGGCGACAAGGCCGTTGTGGAGGACAGCCTTATCGCAGACGGCTGCCGCATCGAGGGCACAGTGAAAAACTGTGTGCTGTTCCGCGACGTGGTTGTCGAAAAGGGCGCGGAAATCCGCGACTGTATCATCATGGAAGGCGGTCGCATCCTTGCGGATGCTTCTCTGCGCCATGTCATCACCGACCGCAACGTCGTCATCCGCGACGGACGCACCATGATGGGACACGAGAACTACCCCATTACGATCTCCAAAAACGCAACCGTTTGATAAAAATATGTTAAATTCGCTGCAAATGAGCGAAAAACACAAGCTGAAAGCATGAGATGTTCGTGGAAAATCCCTATTTTGCAGGGAGGAAGAATCTAGTATAATAAAGACAGACAGGTGCGGAAGCGGAAGCTCTGTTTCCGCGCCTCCTACTGGGGAGGCTCGGTTGTTATGAAAATTATGTATGTTACCAGCGAATGTGCCCCGTTCGTCAAAACCGGTGGCCTGGGCGACGTTGCCGGCTCATTGCCCAAGGCTCTTGCCGCAAAGGGACACGATGTGCGCGTATTCTGCCCGCTGTATTCCACTATCGGGCAGGAGTGGCGCGAAAAGTTCTACTACTTAAAGAATGCCTATGTCCGTTTGGGCTGGCGCAATCAGTACTGCGGCATTTTCCGTTATGAAGCGGACGGCGTCATCTATTACTTCATTGACAACGAATATTATTTTTCCCGCAGCCAGGTTTACGGTGAGTATGACGATGCGGAACGTTTTGCCTACTACTCCAAGGCGGTGCTCGAGGTGCTGCCCGACTTGGATTGGCGTCCGGACGTCATCAACTGCAACGACTGGCAGACCGCACTCGTACCCGTGTACTACAACCTGATGTTCTCCTCCCGCCCGTTCTATGAGAACATCAAGACCGTGTTCACCATCCACAACATCCAGTATCAGGGCCGCTATGGCCGCGAAATTCTCGAGTATGTGCTCGGTATCGACGACGCGCACTTCCGCTCGGGCTTCATGGCGATGGACGGCGACGTCAACCTGATGAAGGCGGCCATTGTAGCATCCACCGCAGTGACTACGGTTTCGCCCACCTATGCGGGTGAAATCCAGACCGAATACTATGGCTACCGGCTCGATTCCGTGCTGCGCATGAACAGCTACAAGCTGCACGGCATCCTAAACGGCATCGACATGGATGCCTTCAATCCGCAAACCGATCCCAAGATTTTCAAGAACTACGGCCCGAACAATCCGGATGATAAAAAGGTCAACAAGCTTGAGCTTTTAAAGCTGTGCGGTATTGAGGGTGACGAAAATACGCCGGTCATCGGTATGGTTACCCGCTTTGTCGACCAGAAGGGGCTTGACCTAATCGAAGCCGTACTGCACGATATCCTCTCTGACGACCTGCGCCTGATCGTACTGGGCAAGGGCGACTGGCGGTATGAGCAGATGTTCCTGGAGGCCAAGCGCCGCTATCCGAACAACATTTCGGCATCCATCATGTTCTCGGGCGATCTGGCAAACCGCATTTACGCGGGTGCGGATATGTTCCTGATGCCCTCCAAGTTCGAGCCTTGCGGTTTGGCGCAGATGATTGCACTGCGCTATGGCACGATTCCGATTGTGCGCGAAACCGGCGGCCTGAAGGACACCGTGCAAGCCTTCGTCGATTACGCAGGCACGGGCAACGGCTTTACTTTTGCCAGCTATAATGCACATGACATGCTGCATGTCATCCGGGAAGCCTGCGGCGTATTCCGCTATAACAAGCCCGCGTGGAAAAAGCTGATGTTGCAGGGTATGCAAAGTGATTTCAGTTGGGGCAGCTCGGCAGACAAATATATCGAGGTTTATCATTCTGCCCTTGGTTGGTAAGACCAATTCAGCAAATTAAGTGAGGAGACAAGAGAGACCATGTCAAAGAATCAGTATACAAAGACCGCTTTGAAGGAGGCCATTGCAGGTAAGCTGCAGCGCCACTTCGGCCGCGAGGTTGCAGATGCCTCGAAGGAACAGATTTACGAGGCCTGCGCGCTCGTCGTGCGCGACGCGCTCACCGAGCATATGATTGAGACCCAGAACGAGGTTGAAAAGTACGGAGAGCGACAAGTGCACTATCTGTGCATGGAATTTCTTGTGGGCCGCAGCCTGCGCAACAACGCCTACAATCTGGGCATCCTGCCCGCACTGACTGAGGCGCTCAAGGATATGGGCTATGAAATGGCCGATATCTTCGAGGAAGAAGCCGACCCCGGTCTGGGCAATGGCGGTCTGGGCCGTCTGGCAGCCTGCTATATGGATGGCATGGCTACCGTTGGCGTGCGCGGCACCGGCTACTCCATCCGTTATGAGCACGGTATCTTCAAGCAGAAAATCGAGGACGGCCAGCAGGTTGAGCTGCCCGACTCTTGGCTCGCTTCCGGCGATGTTTGGCATATCCCCGCGATGGACGACACGCGCGAGGTCAAAATCGGCGGCACGGTCAACACCTATTTCAACGATCAGGGCAAGCTGATTGTCGAATACAATGACTATACGCCGGTTCTGGCTGTTCCGTACGACATGCCGATTTCCGGCTATGATACCAACAACATCGCCTGCCTGCGCCTGTGGGAAGCCAAAAGCCCGATTGCGCTGGATATGAAGCTGTTCTCCTCGGGCGAATACCTCAAGGCGCTCGAGAAACACGCGATGGCGGAAACCATTTCGATGGTGCTGTATCCGGAGGATAACCACCGCGAAGGCCAGTCCCTGCGTCTCAAGCAGCAGTACTTCCTCGTGTCCGCCACCTTGCAGGATATCTGCGCCAAGCACAAGGCCAAGTACGGCACGCTGGCAAACTTTGCGCACAAGCATGTGCTGCACATTAACGACACCCATCCGACGCTGGTCATCCCTGAACTCATGCGCATCCTGATGGACGAGAACGACATGAGCTGGGAGAACGCATGGAACATCACCAGCCAGTCGGTCGCGTACACCAACCACACGGTTATGCCCGAGGCACTCGAGTGCTGGCCGGTATCGCTGGTGCAGGAGCTGATGCCCCGCGTCATGCAGATTATCTATGAAATCAATGAGCGGTTCTGCAAAGAGTTGTGGAATTATTTCCCCAACGACTTCCAGAAGATTTCCAAGCTGGCTATCGTGTCGGATAACACCGTTCGCATGGCGCATCTGGCAATCGCAGGCTCGTTCTCCATCAACGGCGTTTCCGCGCTGCACTCCGAAATCCTCAAGGACCGCGTATTCAACGATTTCTACAAGATTTACTCTTCCAAGTTCTGCAACGTTACCAACGGCATTGCACACCGTCGCTGGCTGTGCGAGGCAAATCCGGAGCTTGCCGAACTGATTGAGAGCAAGATCGGCAAGGGTTACCGCAAGCATCCGTCCGAGCTGCAGGTGCTCGCCAACTATGGCGGCGACAAGGCTCTGCTTCAGCGTCTGGGCGAGATTAAGCGCAACAACAAGCAGCGTTTGGCGGACTATATCAAGGTGCATAACGGCATCGAAGTCAATATGGACTCGATCTTTGACGTACAGGTCAAGCGTCTGCACGAATACAAGCGCCAGATGCTCAATATCCTGCATATTATCTCGCTCTATCACAAGCTGAAGGATAATCCGAGCATGGACTTCGTGCCGCGCACGTTCATCTTCGGCTCCAAGGCCGCGCCGGGCTATGCGGTGGCGAAAAAGACCATTCGTTTGATTAACTCCATTGCCAACATGATCAACAACGATCCGGATATCGGCGACAAGCTCAAGGTCGTATTCATCGAGGACTATAAGGTATCGCTGGCCGAGATGATTATGCCGGCGGCTGAGGTCTCCGAGCAAATCTCCATCGCGGGCAAGGAAGCATCCGGTACGGGTAACATGAAGTTCATGATGAACGGCGCGCTCACCATCGGCACGATGGACGGCGCAAATGTTGAAATCTGCGAGGCAGTGGGCCGTGAGAACATCTTCATCTTCGGCATGGAGACTCCCGAGGCTGAGGCTCTGGCGGCATCCGGCAACTATGAGCCGATGCTGATTTACCAGAACGATCCGGTTATCAAGCGCGTGCTTGACCATATGATTCACGGCTTTGGCGACGGCGTTGACTACACCGATTTGGCCAACCTGCTGCTGCACGGCGGCAACGGCGGCCCGGCAGACCGTTATATGAGCCTGAAGGACTTCTCCTCCTACGCAATCGCGCAGGAGCGCGTCAGCGAGATGTACCGCCATGCGGAGAATTGGAACTATATGTCGCTGATGAACATTGCAAACTCCGGCCGCTTTGCGTCCGACCGCTCGGTTGCTGAGTATGCACAGAACATTTGGCGTGTAAAAACCAACTTTGCATTTTAAAAACTTCAATGGAAGCATACAGCTTCCATCGAGTTTAGGACGCACCGCGCGCTGCGTGGATGCGTCCTCAGCGAGAAAAGTTCCGATACACGAAACTTTCCTTTGCTCTTGTATAAAAAGCCCGGCTTAGCCGGGCTTTTTATGATTTTCGGTCAGGATTTCCCAAAAATTCATTGCATACGTGCCTTACGGCGCGAAAAAAGGACGCTTTAAAGCGTCCTTTTCATTTTCCTTATTCTCAGCCCAGCAGTCCCAGATGCTCCAGCAGGATTTTGAGGCCCATCAGGATGAGCACCACGCCGCCGAACAATTCCGCGCGCGACTTGTACTTTGCGCCGAACACATGCCCGACCTTGACACCCACACAGGACAGCGCAAATGTTGTGCAGCCGATCAGACTGACCGCGGGAATGATTTCCACCTGCAAAAACGCAAACGTCACACCGACGGCCAGCGCGTCAATACTGGTCGCAACGGCCAGCGGCAGCATCGTGGCAAAGGAAAACGAATCGCTGAGGTTTTCCTCGTCGGTGCCCCGCGACTCGCGCACCATATTGCCGCCGATGAGCGCCAGCAGCACAAACGCGATCCAGTGGTCAACGCTGGTAATCAGCGTTTGAAAGCGCACGCCCAACGCGAACCCCAAAAGCGGCATCAGCGCCTGAAAGCCGCCAAAATACGCACCCGTGATAAGCGCATGCCGCGCACGTAATGTGCGCACGCTCAATCCCTTGCAGATGGAGACCGCAAAGGCATCCATCGACAGACCGACGGCAATGATAAATAACTCCAGTAAACCCATTTCCTTTTCCTCCTTGTCGTTAGCAGCGCCGAACGGGCATAAAAAAAGAGACCCATCCGCCGTAAAACAGATAAGTCTCGTCATTTCATGCAGAACCAGAGGAGCGTCCTCCCCAGTATGTTGGCCCTACCGCGCGGAATGGAACAAGTCCGCGCCGACTACTCCCTTATTACCGCCTATGATACCATATGCAGCGAATAAAGTCAATATCACTCGGACAAACCCACGCACAGGGCTTGTAGGAGTACAATACATCTTGGACAGTTGAATAAAAAAGGGATGAAGGATAAGGCCTCATCGGTTAAAGTTGAGTTGCTACACTTAACTTGACGAGAGGGGGCCATATC
>NZ_JBQKJP010000053.1:0-16980 GCF_052117205.1 Candidatus Agathobaculum pullicola
GTACCTGCGCCAGTTCATCACTAAGCGCAGACATTGTCATCTGTTTATCCATGTTTTTATTATATCATGTCGGGCTGTATCACGCTTACTTTTTTGTGCGGTGTTGCCTTAGATAGTCTCAAACAGATCGCAAAACTGAATATCATGTTCGCTTTGGCGAATCTGATCTTGGCTGTCACGCCTTGCCTGACGGCTTGAGTCAGCGCGCCTTCTGTGACATTGTGCGATCAAACCGTTCTGCTCATGGCAATTTGCCAGCAGGACGGTCTTTTTTGTACTCATCATGCGGTGTTGCCTTAGGTAAGCGTTTTCCGCACGCAGCCGTTGAACCTCGGCGAGCATATCCTCTTGCACCTTACTTGGCAACTGTTTCGGTTTACAGCATCTACTGCACCCCCGACGCTCAATTCTGCCCCTTCTTCCTGGTAAATCCGCTCCCAGCTTTGAATACGGCCATGCCCTTGAACTTCGTAAATCCTGGCAGCTTCCTGATAGCTGAGACCATCTTGTATCACGGCCTTAACAACTTGTTTCTTGCATTCTGCTGTATAACGTTTGTTTGGTATCTCTTTTTGGCGTAGTAAAGCCCCCACTTGTTAGTCAGTATATCTACGGTCTAACAAATGGAGGCAGTTTACCGCGAATGACGGGAATAGTTGTAATACAAAAGTGCGTCTCACCCATCTTTGTCTCAATCCCTGCTTCGATTTCGGTAATCACAGAATCTAATTCTCGGATGAGACGGATGGTATGCTGTATTTCCAGAGATTTAGCAGACATTTTGGAGCCAATGCAATTTCTGGTTGCGTCATGTATATGTTGCGCCCATAACGTCCTTTGGACTCTCCCTGCAAAAGACGTTGATGTCAAATGAGCTCCTCAGCAATTTTATTTGCATCTGGCAGTTCCTCCAGAAGATCGTAAGCAGTTACCAAATGAACGAAAGATGCCAGTTTTTCCAACTCCGGGAACACAATACAAGCCAGTCTGGAGAGAAGATTTCTCAGCTTGACACGTTCTTTTACCTTGCCAAAACGGTATCAATTGTAATGCTATATCCACAGAATACCTTAACTTTTGTAGCCTTGTTCCGCACAAATTGTCTGGGGCATTTAACTGATTAACAAAAGTGTAAGGGGCTGTGGTAGACACCCTTTATGAACCATCTTATAGTGTGAGCTGCCAACCAATACGCGGCATCTCTGACAGTATAGCCTTTTTCATCAGATACATTAGTGTTTACTGTCTTGTGGTTTCACCGTCGCCAAAGGATTTTTGGCAGCTGCTTCCCGCAAACTGTTATCTTCAATATGCGTGTAAATCATTGTGGTATTGACACTTGTATGACCCAAAATATTTTGCAAGGTACGGATATCCACACCGTTTTGATACATCAGTGTCGCAGCCGTGTGCCGCAGCTTATGCGCAGAATATTTCTGCGTATCTAACCCTGCCTCTTGCAAATGCTTTTTAACCAGCCATTTGACTGTTTGTACATTGATGCGATTGCGGTTTCTACTAATAAACAGTGCATTTTTATCTCGTTCACGCGGAGCAAGCCGTTTCGGTAAGTAACGCTCCAGCGCCAATTTACAGGCGTCATTAAGATAAACCGTACGTTCTTTATTACCCTTGCCCAACACCCGCACCGTGTCGCCCTGAAAATCTGTCAAATTGAGTCCAACCAATTCGGAAACCCGTAATCCGCAATTAAGAAATAGTGTCAAAATGCAAAAGTCACGTTCAGCATATTCCCCCTGCACGGATTCCAGTAAGCGTACGCTGTCATCTGTTGTTAAATAGACCGGCAGAGTTTTGCGAATTGTCGGAGATTCCAAATTGCTGACCGGATTATGCTCTAGCGCATGTCGTTTATCTGTAAGATAGCGAAAGAATGCGCGAATCGCAGATACCTTACGTGCCCGGGACGTCCCACTTAGTCCATACTCGGTAAAAGAGCTGTTTTGCTGTGTAGGTCGTTCACCAGACATATACTCCAGATAATCGTACGCATCCGATAAGGTAACCTGCTCCAGAAACGCAATATCAATATCTTCAATCGGAATCTGATCGAGCGGCATATCATTCGCTACAACCCCTTTATTGTGCTTGAGCACACGGAAAAATAGCCGTAAATCCAAATAATACTCATGCGCCGTTTTGGCGGACTTCCCTTGAATCGTCGAAATATAGGTCAAAAAATCCTTGAGCACGCGAGGTGCATCCGCGGCATATTGCGACATTGGTTTTTCCATCGCGCTGCCTCCTTGGTTTTCTTACTATTATGTATATATTTATTATAGCCTATTGGTCGCAAACCGTCAAACTTGCATTTTTCCTGCACAAGATATATAATAAGTCCAATAAACCACCCTGAAAGAAGGTTTTTAAATGGAACGTTTACAAATCATCCAAGGAGATATCACGAAATGCCAAACCGATGCCATTGTAAACGCTGCAAACACATCCCTGCTTGGCGGCGGCGGTGTAGATGGTGCAATCCATAGGGCTGCCGGACCAGAGCTTCTGGTAGAGTGCCAGATGCTCGGTGGTTGTCCGACAGGAGAGGCGAAGGTAACCAAAGCATACCATCTCCCCTGCCACTATGTCATTCACACACCGGGTCCAATCTGGCGCGGCGGTAAGACAAACGAAGACCTACTGCTGGCATCCTGCTACCGCAATTCTCTGACACAGGCCTCTATACTGGGCTGCAAAACCGTTGCGTTTCCTTCGATCAGTACCGGCGTTTATCACTTCCCATTGGATCGAGCAGCACGCATCGCCATAACCACCATACGCGAATATCTGCAAACGCATAACGAAATTACCTGTGTAACCATGGTATGTTTTGATAGCGCTACTTTAGCTGCGTATCAACAAGCACTTGCGGAAATGGAGCAGTAGTATGGCCAAAAATCCAAACCAAAAATTAAAACTCCTCTATTTACATCAAATTTTATTGCAACAAACCGATGAGGAGCACAAACTTAGCATGGAGGAAATCCTACGCGCACTTGCGCATTATGGCATCGAGGCTGAACGCAAAAGCATCTACTCAGATATCGCAGCTCTACAGGATTTTGGACTGGATATTATATTGCAGCGCGGTCCCGGTGGTGGATACTATGTTGCCTCACGCGATTTTGAGCTGCCCGAACTCAAACTGTTGGTAGATGCCATCCAGTGCTCTCGATTCATTACGGAGAAAAAATCCGATGAATTGATCCACAAAATCGAATCCCTTGCCAGTGAACCGCAAGCACGCGTTTTGCAGCGTCAGGTCTACATTGCTGACCGAATCAAGACAATGAACGAGAGTATTTATTATAATATTGATACACTTCATGCTGCAATATCAGCTGGTGTGCAGATCACATTTCAATATTTTGAATGGGTACTCAATTTCAGAGCGCATGAGAGGATTCAAAAGCGCTATCGCCATAATGGGGCACAATATCAGGTCAGCCCATGGGCATTAACTTGGGATGACGAAAACTATTACATGATTGCTTATGAACCAATATCAGGTTCTATCCGTCATTACCGTGTGGACAAGATGGAGCATATCGCATTGACTGATGAGCCGCGCGAAGGGCAACGTCTATTCCATGATCGTTTCAACCCTGCCGATTACTCCCGCAAGGTTTTTGGCATGTTCTCCGGTGAGGAAAAAATCGTGCGCCTGCGATGTGAAAACCGGTTTATTGGTGTTCTGCGCGACCGTTTTGGCTCAGAACTCATGGTACAGCCCTTAGAGGATGGATATTTTGCAGTCAATGTGACAGTTGCAGTCAGCCCGCAATTTTTCTCATGGGTATTTGGTTTGGGCGGCGGTGTGCAAATTATGGAGCCCCAAGATGTACGTCAACAATTTCAGCAGCAATTGAGGCAGCTTCTTGATTAAGTCCGTTTTATCGTACTCTTCCTTTGATATACTATATACATCAAAGGAAAGGAGAATCGCGATGGACTACTCGATGGAATATGTGAACGGACATATTGAGGTATATGATGAGAACGGCGAGTTTCTATTTTCCGCCGATAATAAGCAGGAAGCACTCAGCGAACTTGCCGCTGCTGCATGAACAAATATACAACAGGGCTATGGGAATTCCCACAGCCCTGCTTTTTATGCTCCAAACACCTGTTCAGCAAAGTGAACGGTTGCCATCGCATCGCGCGCATAACAATCCGCCCCAATAGAATCTGCATATTCCTGTGTTAGCACCGCACCGCCAACTACAATTTTGGTATCCGGCTTCTCTGAACGAAGCAACCGAATAGTCTGCTCCATGCTGACAACAGTTGTCGTCATCAAGGCGCTTAACCCTACCAGTTGAATGTTCTCTTGCTTTGCCGTATGTACGATCAACGCAGGGTCGACATCTTTTCCAAGGTCAATCACCTGATAGCCGTAGTTTTCCAACAGCACCTTCACAATGTTCTTGCCGATATCATGGATATCACCCTTTACTGTCGCAAGAATGATCTTTCCACGAGTCTGCTGAGGTGCGCCACGCATCGCATCTTTGACTACTTCAAATGCCGCTTTGGCAGCCTCCGCGCTCATCAATAACTGCGGAAGAAAAATTGTTCCTTTCTCAAACCCCTTGCCAACGCGGTCCAGCGCGGGTATCAGCTCGGTATTGACAATTTCAAGTGGTTCAGCTTTCTCAAGCGCCTCACGAGTTGCCTGTGTGGCGCGCTCACTTAAGCCACGCTCAATGCTCTCCCCCAGCGTCATTGCAGCACCGCCCGATGTACTTTGCGGCATCGCTGCCGGCTGGTTACCATAAGCCGCAATATACTCACTGCACTGCACATCCTGATCGGTCAGTGCAAGAAATGCACGATAAGAGCGCATCATGGCATCGGCATTTGGATTGATGATTGCACAGGATAACCCGTTTTGCAATGCCATCGTAAAGAAGTTGGCATTGATAATTTCACGCTGCGGCAAGCCGAAAGAAATATTCGATACGCCTAAAATGGTATGCCCGTCCAACTCATCTCGTATCCGTCGCAGCGTTTCCAGCGTAGCAAGTGCCGATTTGCTGTCTGACGAAATTGTCATCGCAAGCCCATCAATCACAATATCATCACGCGAAATACCGTATGTTTCCGCCGTTTCATAAATTTTTCGGGCGATTTGCACACGACCTTCCGCCGTGTCCGGAATACCATTCTCGTCCAGTGTCAGTCCGACAACCACGCCACCGTACTTTTTTATCAGCGGAAAAACGGCCTGCATGCTCTCCATTTTACCGTTGACTGAGTTAATCATAGGTTTACCATTATACAACCGCATGCCGCGTTCCATTGCCTCTGTATTGGAGGTATCAATTTGCAACGGAAGCGCCAACACACTTTGTAGACGAGACACAACAGATGCCATCATCTCCGGCTCATCAATCTCGGGCAGACCGACATTTACATCCAGAATATGTGCGCCGCTGTCCTCCTGCGCGAGGCCTTCAGCCAGAATATATTCAATGTTATTGTCACGCAAGGCCGCTTTAAATTTACTCTTACCCGTCGGATTGATGCGTTCTCCAATAATCACCGGTTTTTTCCCAATCTCTACTGCTTGTGAAAAGGAGGATACAACCGAACGGTGCTTCTGGATAACCGGCATCATAGGCTTGCCCTTACAGATTTCGATCATGCGGCGAATATGGTCCGGCGTTGTACCACAGCAGCCGCCTATCACCTGTACCCCCATATCCGCAATCTCTGCCATCAGCTGCGCAAACCCATGTGCATCAATATCAAAAACAGTTTTTCCATTTTCACTGCGAGGCAAGCCCGCGTTCGGATTGACAATGATCGGCAACGAGCTAACCTGCGTCAAGCGTTGCACAATTGGTTTCATCTGTTCCGGTCCCAGTCCGCAGTTGACGCCCAGTGCATCCACGCGCAGACCCTCCAGCATTGCCACCACCGAGTCCACCGTACCGCCGGTCAGCATCTTCCCTTTTTCATCAAAGATCATGGTGACGAACACCGGAAGGTCGCAATTTTCCTTGGCCGCCAGCACAGCGGCTTTCGCCTCATAGCTGTCGCTCATGGTCTCAATCAGAACCAGATCCGCACCCGCTGCCGCACCGATACGAACCACTTCACCGAACAGCTCAACCGCACGCTCAAACGGTAAATCCCCCATCGGTTGCAGCAGACGGCCAGTCGGTCCTATGTCCAGCGCGATAAAAGCATCGCTCCGTCCGGACATTGCCCGCGCCTTTTTTGCATGCGCAACGGCCGCCTCTACAATATCACGCAAATTATCCGGATATTTCAGCGCATTGGCTCCGAAGGTATTGGTATTGATAATGTCGCTTCCGGCCTCCAGATAGCCACAGTGCAGCGACACAATCTCTTCCGGATGTGTCAGATTCCAAGTCTCCGGCAACTCTCCCGCTGCAAGACCATGCTCTTGCAAAATCGTGCCGGTGCCGCCGTCGAAAAACAGCCATTCCCGGCCCAGCTTCTCCTTTATATTCATCTTTATCTCCTAAATGCACAATCGGTTTTTTCGCATTCCTCACAGCCCTTTCGATGACAGGGCTGCGGCGAGTTAGACAGGCCTATGACTGCCGTTACAGACTTAATGGGTGCGAGCAAGCAGCTCTCAGTGACAGTTAAGCCAATTTTTCTTGGTGTATCCAGCAGACGGCTGAAATCCCGCTGATGCTCAATTTGAAAATCACCGTATCCGGGGCTGAATCGCGGACGACAATACAATCCAACGCGCTCCGCTTCCTGCCGCAATGTGTCGTTTACCTCATCGCAATAGGCTTCGATCATAGCTGCCGCAATCGCCTGGTAAATTACCGCATCACTCATCCGAACTGCACTCGCGCGAGAAATCAGCCGATCCACACCAATGCCCAGCGTTGCCGCCATCAAATAAACACTGGTACAGCCTTTGAGTGTGCGTGATAAGTTCTTACTGCGAATGAATACATCCGCCAATTTGAGTGTGCCCTCCACCGGATGCTCCAGCGGAAACGCCTGAAAAACCGATTTGGGTGCTACCACATTCTGTAGTTCCTCTGCACATCGGTCAAGGCTCTGCTGCACAGCCTCATCCGGCTGCGCATGATTACGATATCCCAAATATCTCAGCGCTTCGCTGCGGTCAAATTCAATCATTTTAGTATCTCCGACAGACTGGACTGAATACCAGCTGCAACTTCCGGCTTGTTCATTGAATACACATGAATGTGATTGACACCATTTGCAATCAAATCGATAATCTGTTCGGTCGCATAAATGACGCCGGCCTGCTTCATCGCATCCGGATTATCGCCAAAGCGATCGACAATCGCTTTAAAACGCTCGGGCAGATAGGTTCCCGACATTGATGTGATGCGTTTAATCTGCTTGACATTGGTTACTGGCATGATTCCCGCAATAACCGGCACGGTAATGCCTTTTTCTCGAATGCGATATAGGAAATTATACAGAATGTTATTATCAAAGAACATTTGCGTGGTCAGAAATTCGCATCCGGCATCCACTTTCTCCTTCAAATGCAGAATATCCTCTGTTTTATTGGCTGCCTCTACATGTCCTTCAGGATAACATGCGCCCCCAACGCAAAAATCTCCTTGCGATTTGATATCACGCACCAGCTCTGCCGCGTAATGATACTCATTTTCCGGTGCACCACCTGCCGGAATATCGCCGCGTAGTGCAAGCACGTTTTCAATGCCTTGCAGCTTGAACTTCTCCAGCATAGCAGATACATGCTGCCGCGTAGAGGAGACACATGTCAGGTGAGTAAGTACATTCACTCCATATCGCTTATGAAGATCTGCCGCAATCTGCACCGTATGTTCGCTGGTGCCGCCGCCGGCGCCATAAGTAACACTCATAAAATCCGGACGCAATGCTGCAATTTCCTGCGTTGCGCGTGCAACCGATTCATAGCTGCTGCTGGTTTTGGGCGGGAATACTTCAAACGATAGCGTAACTTTATCCTGCTTCAAAATATCTAAAATCTTCATAACGCATATCTCCTGTATTTCTTTTCAAATAGTATATCACAAATCCTACCTTTATTTCCAGCCTTAAATACGCTATAATAAATTTGATCGGAGGGATGAAAGTGACGGGTCTGCTAAAGAGCTGCAAGCTTTGCCCACGTGCATGCGGTGCGGACCGCACACGCACACATGGATTATGCGGTGCTAACGACCAAATAGAAGCGGCACGTGCCAGCCTGCACCAATGGGAGGAGCCGCCAATTTCTGGTGGACGCGGTTCCGGCACAGTATTCTTTTCACACTGTTCTCTCGGATGTGTATTCTGCCAAAACCGCCATATCAGTCGGCGAGATGGCTTTGGAAAGCCCCTCTCCCCTCAAAAACTTGCACAAACCTTCCTGTCACTGGAACGCAGAGGCGCACACAACATTAATCTCGTTACCGGCGCGCATTATGTTCCACAGATCATTCAAGCATTATCACTTGCCCGTAGCAGCGGACTGCATCTGCCCGTCGTATATAATTCCAGCGGCTATGAATGTGTAGAAACCCTTCGCTTGCTGGAAGGATATGTAGACATCTATCTACCAGACTATAAATATTACAGCAGCTATTACGCTTCTCTCTATTCTCGTGCGAAAGATTATCGAGAGATTGCTGTTGCAGCCATTGCCGAAATGGTGCGACAAACCGGCACACCACAATTTGATGATGATGGACTATTGACACGTGGGACGATTATCCGTCATCTGATGCTGCCGGGCCTTGCCGGCGACACCGCACAGGTGCTGCGCGATATTGCCGCCCGTTTTGGGGATATCGCATTGGTGAGTCTGATGCGCCAATATACGCCATTTGACATGCAGGAATGGCCGGAGCTCGACCGAACGATTACAGACAACGAATACGCAGATGCTTGTGAATTATTTCATTCTTTGGGACTCGGTGGTTTTTTCCAGCACGCAGAATCCATTAGTAAAAGTTTCATTCCCGCATTTGATGGGGCAGGATTGGAGGATTGCATATCATGAAAACCGTTCTTTCGATTGCCGGGACCGACCCGACCGGCGGCGCAGGAATTCAAGCAGATCTAAAAACAATAGAAGCGCACGGCCTCTTCGGTATGAGTGTTATTACGGTCGTGATTGCCCAAAATACGACCGGAGTTTTTGGAATGCAGCCGGTTTCCGCTTCTTTGGTAGCGAAACAAATTGACTGCGTATTTAATGATATACGTCCGGATGCAGTCAAATTAGGCATGCTGTATGATGCGGAAATTATTCATGTCACTGCAGATCGGCTGCGTGCACATCATGCGCAAAACATTGTTCTCGATCCTGTTATGATGTCCTCCAGCGGACATGATCTGCTTCGTCCGGATGCCGCCAAGGCTCTTATCGAAGAGATTTTCCCGCTTTGCACACTTGTCACACCCAACTTGGCCGAAGCCGCAGCACTTTCCGGTTCCTATATTTCAACAAAAGCGCAAATGGAACAGGCTGCACAACAAATTTCAGAAACAACAGGTGGTTCGGTACTCGTGAAAGGCGGGCATTTATCAGATTGTGCAGATGACCTTCTCTTCACGGACGGTCAAAAGCTTTGGCTCCCTGCCACACGTATCAACAATCCGAACACGCACGGTACCGGCTGCACACTCTCGTCCGCCATCGCCTGCGGACTTGCACAAGGTATTTCACTGACCGGGAGCGTTAAGCGTGCAAAACGTTATCTAACTGCTTGTATTCAGTATGGTCTTGATCTGGGACACGGCTCCGGACCACTGCAGCACAGGGTGGAGTGGGAATAACTTTTATGCTTTTCACAAGTGACATAAAAAAGTCCGGCTTACGCCGGACTTTTTTCTACCTCTTTTTTATTCGCCGATTTGACACCGCAAACAATGCTGTTCTGCAACATCTTTTCGACATGTTTTAAGATGCAAAGATCATACGAATCTTACCATTTCCTTCAGAAGATTTATTTGCATACAATCGGAAGGTTGTATAATTGGCTCTTGCATCTTGCAAAGACACAAATTCATTCCGCGAGGAAATATACACTCCAATGTTGCTCGTCAGCTCACAATATCCATCCTTTGTTTTCACACCGGATGAACCATCAAAGGCTGCAAGATCCACCGTGTCTATTAATTCCAGCTTCTGCGTTGCAAGTGAATAATTTACTACGTTTTCATTGACAGAGTACCCTTTCGGTATGCCAACCGGAACACCACTTGACACTCCCACCAATGCCAGCACTCGATAAACTGCTTCAGCACTGCTGGAACCATTCCAATATTTGAGTCTCACAAAATGTATTTCCGATTCATCATTTACACGATTTTCACCATAGGCAATACCGTACATCCAACTTTCGCCCGTAACATCGCCAAGAATAATATTTGTCACAGTCCCAGCACTATCCGTAACTGTATAACGAATTTGCCCGGAAGAAACTGTCGATGATGCGATATCCGTGGTCTTAATCGCGTTTAGCGGGGCGCCGGTAAGTACTTCCTCATATACTTTCACTTTGGGAGACACCGTACGGTCACCCAATTTTCCATCTGCAACGGACCATGTACCGGACACCTTATTCGTTAGAGTACTCTTACTTAGAGATACCTTCCCATCAGTGGATTGCCCAACCACAACAACACGCCCCAGCATGCTGCTTAACTCATCAGTGTCTACAGTTATATCCTGCAATGTAAGCCCATTAAACAACGCAACAGTGGCTGTAGCACCATCCTTCACATCGGTCACAATACCCTGCATATCTGCGCTTATTGCACTTCTCGGATAAGCGGCTGCAATATTTCCATCTGCATCAAACAGCAGCGTGACGATGTCCTTCAGCTTGATATTGGCAAAGGACGCAGCCGCACGATCCGAAATCGAATAATTCTTACCATACATAGTGACCATTTGGGGATAGCTGAATGTAGGCGAACCATTTTGATATTGACCGCTGAGCTTTACATCCGAGACAAGCGCTTGCTTGTTCGCCGCATCCAGCGTAACCACATCATATTTTTTCAACTTAGTGCGGTCTACCACCGTACCATTCTTGACAATTTTATATTCATTTGGAATGTTAATAGAGGTAGAAACCCCATATACAAAGGAGTCGCCGCCCGAAGAAGATACATGAGGCAGAACCGCTATCAAAGCCAGAGCACCGTACTCGTTATAATAGTAATGCAAAGTGTCTCCTGCTTGAATAGTAGACCACATTTCTGCAAATGTCCCTAATTTTCTGCCTTCTCTGGACACATACACATTAGTATCCCGATCGGGACGCAAGGTTTGCAGCTCGGTTTGGATACTATCAGCAGCCACATCAGTTACCGTATAGGTTTCTACTCGATTGTTGTTGGGAATGATTCCTACAGCAGCCTTCTCGCCCTCTTTGCTGATAACAATCGTGCCGTATACACCAATCAGGCTGTTATCCAATGTGCCTGCGGTTTTTCTCGGCGTTTCAATGACTGCCCCGCCTTCATAAAAAACAGCTTCGTTTTCTGCCAATGAACTATCTGTAGCGCTTGTCTCCAGCAAAATACTGTCTTTGATCGTTGCAGAAGCCACTCGCTCCAGCAAAAGACCGCCTTCGCTTCCCTTCATCGACGCACCCAAGGTGTTAAGCAGCATAATGGCCGCATCCGCACGCGTTACCGTATCCTTAGCATCAGATAACGGCACATCCTTGGTAAGTCCGAGTGATTTAGCACGTGCAATGTAATCGGCAGGCCAGAACGGACCAATATCTTTTTCTGTGTATCCCAGCATGCGGAGCAGCATTGTGCATACTTCTCCGTAATTTACAACCTTATCCGGTCCGAATGTGCCATCTGCATAGCCACGAATAATGGCCTGAGCTTTCAAATCCGGATGTCGAACTGCAGCATTGATATACTGCGCTGCCCAATGTGTATTTTTTACATCTGGGAAAATTGTGTAACTTCCATATGCGCTGACATCCGAAAAGCCCAATGCCGTAACTGCCAGCTTGCAAAACTGGGCACGTGTCAGCGAACTATTTGGATCAAAGCGATTACTCCCCACGCCTTGCATGATCCCAAGAGCATCCAATACCGAAGCCGTCTGTGCCAATTTGCTGTCAGAGATATCGGAAAAGGCAGCAGAGACGGGAGAAAAAACAAATATAACAACAAGAAGAATACTTATAATTTTTCTTTTCATGTTCGCTCACCTCGCTTTATTGCGTACGCAGCGCATCAACTGGCTGCAAATTAGAAGCCTTATTGGCAGGATAAAGCCCGAAAACAATACCTATCAGTGCAGAAAACAAAAACGCACCAAGGATTAGTCCCAGCGACGGTAAGACCGTGAACTGCTCTATAGTTGGCATATAACTTCTTGACATCTGCTGCACCAATAACAGATTACCCAATATGGCGGACAAAAAGCATCCCAACACAATGCCAATAATGCCACCAAAGCATGATACAACTGCAGCTTCTACCAAAAATTGACCAATAATATCGCGCTTTCGTGCGCCAATTGCCATACGAATGCCAATTTCCCGCGTGCGTTCCGTCACAGAAACCAGCATGATATTCATAATGCCAATACCGCCTACCAGTAGAGAGATACCGGCAATGCCGCCACCAAGCAGTGCAAACATATTCGCTGAAGCCTCAGACTGCTCCTGCCACTGGCTGTTGGAATATGAACTAAAATATCCTCCGTTAGATTCGCAACGACTCTGCATAAAACCAGGCAACAATGTATCCGTCAGTTCTGAGATATCATTCTTGCTCGCCGCCTTAATGACATATTGCTTATCCGACATACCGCTCATGCTCATCATGCTGCTCTGCAGTGTATAAGGAAAAACAATCAACTGATCTTCGGTGTTGAGTTTCCCTTCATACTTGCCGGCATAGACACCCACCACTTCAAAGCTTTTGCCGCCAACTCTCAGTTTTTGCCCCAGCGGACTCATTGCACCAAAAAAGTACTTTTGCAGCGTCTCGCCAATGACACATACGCGCGCTCTGCTGTCGCAATCATCTTTAGAAAGGTCACGCCCGATGGCAATATTGCGACTCGTGACCTCGCCATAATCCTGATTGCCAAAATACATATAGGTCATGCCATTTTCATTGGTTAGTTTTTGGCGACGATATTGGATGCCATCACTCTGCCAATCATAATATTGGCTTTGCGGCGACCAGGCAACCACCTTATCTGCAAGTTCTGTATCTAAATACTCCTCAAACTCCTGCCAATCCCGGCTTTTAGCTCCGTAGCCATAGACATCAATGCGGTTCACACCCATCGCTTCATATTGCAAACGCTGCAGTTTGGTACCGCCTTGGATATAGGCTACAATCGCAATAACCGAAGCCACACCGATAATGATACCAAGCATGGTCAGGATGGAACGAACCTTGTTATTCATGATAGATTTAAATGCCATTCGAACGGTTTGCAGCCAATTCATACATCCAATCCTCCTTCCGAGGGAGCATCAGAAATAATATGTCCATCTTGAATTGTGACAATCCGCTTTGCCATTTGTGCCAAATGATTATCATGTGTAATCAGGATAATAGATGTTCCCTGTGCATTTAATGTGGAAAGCTGACGCATGATTTCCAGACCCGAAGCAGAATCCAGATTACCTGTCGGCTCGTCAGCCATGATAATAGGGGGATTAGCTGCAACCGCACGTGCGATAGCAACACGCTGTTGCTGACCGCCAGACATTTCTCCCGGCCGATGATCCATTCGCTTTTCCAGACCAACCGAAATCAACGCATCAGTAGCCAATTGTCGGCGCTCTTCCCGACCCATACCGCGATAAATCAGCGGCAACTCAACGTTTTCTAAAGCAGTAAGCGCAGGAATCAAATTGAAACCCTGAAAAATAAAGCCAATCTCTCTGTTTCGAATACCGGAAAGCACGGATGGTTTCATGTCACTGACCGCCTGACCATTGAGAAAATATGTACCATAAGTTGGAATATCCAAACACCCGAGAATATTCATTAGAGTAGATTTTCCTGAGCCTGACTGTCCTAAAATACAGAGAAATTCTCCCCATTTTACCTCTAACGAAATATTATCCAAGGCGCGGACTTCATTTTCCCGGCCCTCATTATAAATTTTGCTCATCTGGCGGACATCGATCAACAGCTCGGTTGCTTCGGTTTCTTGTTTTGCAGCATCCAAGTGAGGCGCTTTTTTCAAAAACATAGCGCCCTCCTTATCCAACGGCGATGCCGACGCCGCCAGACTCCATGTCCATACTGGCATACATGTCCTGCGGCCCTGCAAGGAATACCGTTGTCCCTTCGTCAATACCCCAAAGAATCTCTGTATTGGTAGAATCCGCAATGCCTACCTCCACCGGTACCAGCACAAAACCTTCCGGTATCCCTTCTGTTCCCTCCGGGATCGGCAGGGTTTCGCTAAACGGAATTTCTTTTCCGTTCTCATCGGTAAGAGGCTTGGCAAAGACCGCAGATCCACTTTCCGTGTTCACAATAGCGCGCGACGGTACCATGAGACAATCCATGGATGATGCCGTTGTGATTTTGAAATCCACCATCATACCACTGTAAATAGATTGCCCCTCAATGGGATCAATTGCAATAACGGCACGGAAAGTCGGCATACTGCCCTGTCCACCGCCGCTGCTGTCCTGGTTTGGTTCCAATGCGACAGAATCCACTATACCGGTCAACGTCAACTGAGAATCATCATAAGTATACATGCTCATCGTAGCCGACTGACCAGGCTGCACAGCACCCACATCCGTTGACAGAATATCAGCGTTGACAACAATATCTTTGAGATCCGCCACTACGATCAACGCATCTGCCCCGCTTACGTCTTGGTCCGCTACCGCATTGACACTGACCACAACACCGTCAATAGGAGATTCAATTGTTGCATTGTCAATCAGCTTTTTCAGCTCTGTAATACGATCCTGCTTGTCCTGAACCAGTTTCTGTGCTGTAGTCACACCATTTTTTGCTGTGGTGACGCCATTTTGCGCATTCTTTACCTCATCCTGCGCCGAATCACTTGTCAAGCGCATAATGGTGGCGCCACTGCTATAGCTGTAATAATCAATGCCGTTCACTACACTGATCTCTCCGCCGACCTGCGCGGTGACTGCTTCTTCCCTACTATATTCCAGTGTACCAGACTCAGCCGGATAGACTTCTCCCGCACTGCCGGCTGAAATCGTTGCCGTAGCCACCATTCCTTTGGTCAAGGTTCCCGGATTCTGCATGGAAATCACAACGCGAAACATCTTTACGCCATCTGCGGAAATTTTTTCAGACTTTTCTACCGAAGAAACTGTTCCGGGCACTTCGCTCATTGCAGAAGGAATAGAGACAGTAGCAGACTGCCCACTTTGAATATCATTTATATACGAGGAGCTAAAGTACAGTGAAAGGGTCATTTTGCTGTCATCTACCATATGGCCGATGACTTCGCCTTCACTAATCTGCTGTCCCACACGGTAGGTTGTTGTATTCCCTTCGGAATCCGACACTGGAATAATCTTACCGGTAAACGGCGCAGTAACATTCAGTTTACCCAGTTTCTTCTGCGCTGTGTTTAATGTATTCTGGGCCTGTGTCACCTCAGCCTGAGCAGCCGTAACTGAACGTTGGGCTTCTGCCAATTCGTTCTGTGCGGTTTCCAATTCCTGACGGGTTTCCGTTGGATTAACCACGATCAGCTTATCACCCTTCTTGACCTCATCGCCCACTTCAACCAGAACCTCGGTTACCCTGCCTTTCAGATCACGACCGAGCTCCTCACGCTTTTTAGCCGCTGTAACGCCGCTGCCTTCAATATAAGTTTCCAGCATGCCTCGAGTGGCCTCAGCTGTTGTTTCCGCTTGCATTTCTTTACCTGTATTGCGGGTTTTCCATACCAGAAAAATGCCGGCAGCAAGCAGCAGAACAACTACCGCTATACCTATACCAATACGCACACCCTTACTGAAACGACTCTTTTTTTTGTTCATCTTATCAGCATATTTATTGCGTTTTGGTACAGTTAGGTTTTCTCCTTCCACCTTGCTCTCTACCTCGGATGATGCTATATTGCTGCCTGCTTTGGCAACATGCGCACCGCCCTTTGAGCCCGGCTGAGACTTTTGCTTATTTTCTTCGCTCATAACAGTATTCCTTTCCTTTCTCTATCCTAAATTGTATGTGTGGAAATCTTGCACAAAGAACCGATTCTATCCATTATCAGACCTTTTAGGCAACCAATTATGATTGCATAAGGCATTTGAAAAAAGAATACACCTTTTCCGGCAATTCCTCCAATGCACCGTCATTGACGAAGATGCCATCATATGTATAATTGGCGACATCATCATCCGAACGATTTCCCAGAGTGCCACGGGCCTGCTCCAGTGCTGGTCTTTGCACCAAAACAGTCTTGCAGTCCCCACTGACCGCTTCTCGAAAGCGAACAATTGCTTCCGGCTCCCGAATATGGACAAATAGGATTTCTGCATCACTTTGCACGAAATCCCGATACTGCTCCATACAATACCGGAATGGCAGATCGTTAAATTCTGTACAAATTTCCTTGAGTTGGGATAAAAAACGCCTTGCTTTCGGTGTCTTAACCCCATCCCATCCTGCTGAATGTGCTACTTGAAGAATTGGAGTAATGGAGGATATGTTTTTCACCTTCCAAAAAGCAGCTGCCATTTCACAAATCGTATCTTTTCCGACCCCGCCGCTGCCATTTATCACAAACACATGCTGATGCACCATGCCGTTCCTCCAACGCACATTTTAACTAATATAGTTTATCACAAGATATAACGCGTTGCAAGAGGTGAGCAATCATCATTGCGTCCCAACTTTGTAGGAGTACAATACATCTTGGACAGTTGAATAAAAAAGGGATGAAGGATAAGGCCTCATCGGTTAAAGTTGAGTTGCTACACTTAACTTGACGAGAGGGGGCCATAT
>NZ_JBQKJP010000054.1:0-16845 GCF_052117205.1 Candidatus Agathobaculum pullicola
GCCAAGCAGCTCGCTATCCATAATCGCCACTCCAACAACTTTCCCATGAGGCCTCTAGGTTGGTTTTCTCCCTTAGAGTTCTCTGTCCAATATGTTTGACAAACCTACATTTATCAGAATAACGGCAAACGGTTTTGTAGGGATGCAATATGCCACATACTGCCTGAGTATGACCGCTTGACACAAACAGCTGCATCTGGTACTCTATTTTGCAAGTGATTCGTTATCGAAAGGAGCAAATGTCATGAACAGAACCCGTCGTTTTCGCGCAGCCTGTGTCGCAGTGCTGCTTCTTCTGTGCATGCTTTGCTCTATTGCTTTTGTCGCGGTCGAGTCGAATCACCATTGCAGCGGAGACAGCTGCACAGTCTGCCACCAGATCTCCGTCTGCCAAAAGCTGCTCGACCAGCTGGCAGGCGCTTCCCTATCCGCTGCCCTGAGCATTGCAACGGCATGGGTATGTTCTTTTGTGATAGTACGCCCCGGTTGGGTACTTTGTGCCCGTTCTCCGGTCGACTTCAAGGTAAAGCTCTCCAATTAAATAACCAAATCAGGCAAGGGTTGGTCTGCGTATCCGCAGGCCTTTGTCGCTATGCTTTTTGCAGCGGCAGACCCTTGCCTTTTTGCGTCCGTTTTTACTTTTAAACATCCATTGGAGGGTTACATTATGAAAAAACGTAAGATTGTTCTGGCCGCCGTATTGTCCGTAGCCGCCATTGTGACCGGTTGTTCCAAAACCGAAGCACCGCAGGCCGCGGATAGCAGCGGCAAACTGCAAATTGTTTCCACGTCTTTTCCTGCGTACGACTGGACGCGCGAGATTCTCGGTGAGCACGCGGAGGATGTGGAGCTGACACTGCTCAACGCGGACGGCATCGATCTGCACAGCTACCAGCCAAGCGCAGAAGATATGCTGCGTATCCGCACATGCGACTTGTTTATTTATGTAGGCGGCCCGTCGGACACATGGGTTACAGATGCCCTGCACGATAGCGACAATCCAGAGCAACACGCGATCAGCCTGCTGGAGCTGATGGGCGACGGTGTAAAAGAGGAGGAAATGGTGGAGGGCATGCAGGAAGCCGACCACGACCATGACCACGAGGATACGCATGACCACGCATCGGCAGCAACACACGAACACGAAGGTGAGCCGGACGAGCATGTATGGCTTTCGCTCAAGAACGCTCAGACGCTTTGTGCCGGAATCACCGGCAGCCTGTCCGAAATCGATCCCAGCCATGCGGCGGAATACCAAAAAAACAGCGAATCCTATCTGCAAAAGCTACAGCATCTCGATACTGCCTATCAGGCCGCGGTGGAAGCCAGTGCGCGGAATACCCTGCTGTTCTGCGACCGATTTCCGTTCCGCTATCTGGTTGACGACTACGGTCTGACCTATTATGCGGCCTTTTCCGGTTGCTCCGCCGAGACCGAAGCCAGCTTTGAAACAATCGCCTTTCTGGCGGATCAGGTCAATCAGCTGAACCTGCCGTCTGTACTGACGATAGAAGGCGCAACCCACGATATCGCTGATACCGTGGTGCGCAGCACCAGCACCCAGAGCCAGACCATCCTGACCATGGACTCCATGCAGTCGGTCACATCCGCGGATATCGCGGCGGGTGCAACCTATCTCTCTATCATGGAGGGAAATCTGGAAACGCTCAAGCAAGCATTATCCTAAGGAGGTAAATCCATGTCACAAATGCAATGTCAAGGACTGACACTGGGCTATGATCACCCGCTTGTGACCGACCTCAGCTTCACCGTTGACGCAGGCGATTATCTCTGTGTGCTGGGAGCAAACGGCTCCGGCAAGAGCACTCTGATGAAAACCCTTTTGGGATTGCAGCCTCCTTTGGGTGGTGCGGTTACGCTCGGAGAGGGCGTTCATCGGGGTGAGATTGGCTATCTCCCTCAGCAGACACAAGCGCAGCGCGACTTCCCCGCTACCGTCCGTGAAATTGTCCGTTCCGGATGCCAAAGTCGCTGTGGACTTCGCCCGTTCTATTCTGCCGATGAAAAAGCGCTGGCCGAGCAGTCGATGGCACGCATGGGGATTGTGCATTTGCAAAAACGCAGCTACCGGACGCTATCCGGCGGTCAGCAGCAGCGCGTACTGCTGGCCCGCGCGCTATGCGCAGCGCAAAAAATGCTCCTTCTGGACGAGCCTGTCACCGGTCTTGACCCTGCAGCAAGCCAAGAACTGTATCAAACAATCTTGGCGCTCAACCGCGACTACGGCATGACCATTCTGATGATCTCCCATGATACACAGGCGGCTCTGACCTATGCCAGCCACATTCTATATCTGGGAGAACAGGTGTTTTTCGGGACACGACAGGCTTTTCTAGAGAGTGGAGCCGGTGCTGCGCATGCCGCTCAGGAAGGAGGTGCGCCGCATGGAACTGTTTGATAAACTGGCACTCTATTGGACCTATCCCTTTGTTCGCTATGCCCTGATTGTTGGCGTACTGGTGGCACTGTGCGCCTCTCTTCTGGGCGTAACGCTTGTCCTTCGCCGCTTTTCCTTCATCGGCGACGGGCTGTCCCACGTCGCTTTTGGCGCCATGTCTATTGCCACTGTCTTCAATCTAACCAACGATATGCCGCTGGTCATGGGCATCACCATTGTCTGCGCGATTTTGCTGCTATGTGCCGGACGGAATGTTCGCATCAAGGGCGACGCCGCCATGGCGATGCTTTCGGTCGGCGCGATGGCGGTCGGTTATCTGGTGGTCAACATTTTTTCCGTATCTTCCAATCTGGCTGGCGACGTATGCACCACACTGTTCGGCTCGACCTCTATTTTGACGCTCACGCCAGAAGATGTCGTCATGTGCGCCATATTGTCTGTGGCAGTCGTGCTTCTCTATGTGTTTTTCTATCACAAAATCTTTGCCGTCACCTTTGATGAAAACTTTGCCGCCGCCACAGGCATCCAAACCAGAATGTACAATTTGCTGTTAGCAGTGGTCACCGCTGTGGTGATTGTCATGTCCATGCAGCTGGTCGGCTCGCTATTGATCTCCGCGCTTGTAATCTTCCCCTGCATGTCTGCTATGCGGATCTTTCACAGCTTCCGCGCGGTCACGGTCTGCGCAGCGATTCTGTCGGTGTGCTGCGCCGCTGCGGGTATTGTTGTCTCCATTCTGGCCGGCACACCGGTCGGCTCCACCATTGTATTGGCCGAGATCATCGCATTCTGCGCATGTTCAGCCTTTGGCCTTGTTAGAAAGGGGTAATACTATGAAATCCATCCGCTCCGCATTGGCGCTTATCGTCATTCTGCTGTTATGCACAGCTTGCGGACAGCAATCTGCAACTTCCGCTGCCAACTCACCTTCATCCGATGTATCAGCCGCATCGCAGCCCTCCCCGATCGAATCAGCGCAGACGAATGAAAATACAGCTCCCTCATCCCAAGCGGCATCTGTTGATGTAGATTTGACCGAGTTGAGCAGCACCATGGTTTTTGCCGAAGTTGCCAATATGATGATGCAGCCGGATGATTATTTGGGAAAAACCGTGCGCATCCGCGGCATTTTTACCACATATCAAGATCCCCAAACCGAGCAGGTATACTGCGGTGTGACCGTGCAAGATGCCACTGCTTGCTGCGCACAGGGATTTGACATTGTTATGCCGCAAACCGCACGCTATCCAAATGATTATCCGGCGGATGCCTCTGAAGTTACTGTCTGCGGCACGCTGCTGGCAAATGAAGAGCTGAAAAACAGCGGTATTATACTGCTGAGACTGGAAGATGTCACATTTGAATAAAGTTCTATGCAGCGCAGGCTTTTCTTCGTCCATCTCTTACATATGTAAAACCGATATCAGCGGTTGATTTCCTCCACCAAGCGAACGAATTCATTCATCTCACGGGTGTGCCATTTTTCTTTGTGGCAAAATATCTGACGGTACAATGAAACATGAAAATTTGTGACGTTCAGCAATGACAACTTGCCTTGACGCACGCTCTGCTCCACTGCATACCATGGCAAAAAAGAAATACCCCGATTGATTTCCAACATTTTAATGATAAAAGAGGTATCGCTGCATTCCAGAAACGGCGTAAGTATAGTCTCTCGTGAGGCCAGAAACCGATCCAGCACCCGTCGATAGTTCGCGTCACGCTCCGTCAGATAAAACGGTTTATCCAGCAGCTGCTCCACCTTCAAATCAGGAATCTCACGCAGCTCCTCTCCGAGAGACGCAGACGCCACAAATACCACTTTTTCACGCTGTTCCATCAGCTTTCGCCAATCATTATTATATTGCGGCTCATCCAAAATATAAATCATATCCAATTCACCGCGTTCCATTTGCGCTATCAAATTCTCCGGCTCTCCCGTAGTAACACAGATGACAACCTGCGGATGCTTTTCCCAATACAGTCTGAGAACAGCAGGCAGCTTAAAAAAACACAGGGATTCAATGGTGCCGATATGCAGTCGTCCGCGCAGTTCTCCTCCATCTGAAACAGAAAGCCTTGCTTTGTTGACCTCATTGAGCACCTCATACGCTCGCTCCAGAAACTGCGAGCCCGGATCGGTCAGTGCAATGCGCTTTCCCATTCGATCGAACAAGCGGGTGTGCAGTTCCTCCTCCAGCTGTTGAATCTGTACGGTCACGGCGGACTGCGAATATCCCAAACTTTCCGCCGCCTTGGAAAAACTTTTGAATTGTGCAACCCGAATAAACGTGCTCAGTTGGCGTAACTCCATAAATATGCACCTCTTTTTTTATGCAATATTTTATTATTAATTTTTTTAAATGATAAGATTAAATTTATGAATTTGACTTATTTTTATAAACAGAATATACTAAAATCAGCAAAGGGTCAAGGGAAATTTAAGCAAAATTATTAGGAGGTTGTTTCGCTCATGGACAAGAAAAAATTCAAACTCGGCCTGCTTCCCAAGCTTATCATCGCCATCATCATCGGCATCCTGTTCGGCCAGTTCCTGCCGGAATGGTTCTGTCGTATTGTGGTAACCGCATCCAAAATCTTCAGTACATTCTTATCGTTTGTCATACCGCTGATGATCCTCGCCTACGTCACCATGGGTATTGCCAACCTGAAAAACGGCGCGGGAAAGCTGTTGCTCATCACCGTTATCATCGCCTATGGTTCCACACTGCTCGCAGGCTCGGCCTCCTATTTTGTGGCGCATAATCTGTTCCCCAGCTTTATGAGCCCGGACGCACTGGAGCAAATCGCTGCGACAGCCGAAAATTCTCTGGAAACCTATTTCAGTCTGAGCATCCCTCCCCTGCTGGACACGCTCTCTGCTGTTGTATTGGCCTTTGTGCTCGGCCTATGCCTGTCCACGCTGCGCGGTAAAACCATCGGTGACACGCTGTATAACGGCATCAGCGACTTCTCCGGCATCATCGACAAGGTGCTCCATTCGGTCATCATCCCCTTGCTGCCGCTTTACATCTGCGGTACTTTCACCGATATGACCAAATCCGGTAAAACTTTCGCTATTCTGGGCATCCTATGGAAGGTATTCCTTGTCGTTATCATCATGCACCTTATCTGCATCGTCATACAATTTATCATCGCAGGTGCTGTCAGCAAGAAAAACCCCTTCACCCTTATCAAGAACCAAATCCCCGGTTATGCTACAGCCCTTGGCACGCAGTCCTCTGCCGCAACCATCCCGGTTAACCTGCAGTGCGCGGAGGCGGACGGTGTTTCCGAGGAAATCCGTAACTTTGTTGTTCCGCTGTGTGCCAACATCCATATGGCCGGCTCGATGATTACCATCACTGCCTGCGCCACCGCCGTTTGCCTGATGAATCAGCTTCCGATCAGCATTGCGACCGTCGTTCCCTTTGTCATGACGCTCGGCATTGCCATGATCGCTTCCCCCGGCGCTCCCGGCGGCTCCATCATGACCGCACTTCCCTTCCTGTACATGATTTTCGGTGCGGAAGCAGGCGATCCCAGCGGTCCGATCTGCGCAATCATGGTTGCACTGTATATCACGCAAGACTCCTTCGGCACAGCCTGCAACGTATCCGGCGATAATGCTATCGGCGTCATCGTTGATACCATTTATCAGAAATTCATCAACAAAAATCCTGCAAAATCCTGATTATTCCGCAATCAGATAAGGAGAACATTCATGTCCTTTGTCAGTGTTTTCGATGTTTTGGGGCCGAACATGATCGGCCCCTCCAGCTCCCATACAGCAGGAGCCGCCGTCATCGCCTTTCTGGCGCATAAAATGATCGCTCCCCCGCTGAAAAAAGTTGATTTTACCCTTTATGGTTCTTTTGCTAAAACCTATCACGGCCATGGCACCGACCGTGCACTGCTGGGCGGTATGATGGGTTTCAACACAGATGATATCCGCATCCGCAATTCTTTTCAGATTGCCGCAGAACGCGGACTCGCCTACAGCTTCATTCCATGTGAATCCGAGACGGATATACACCCGAACACAGTGGATATCCGCATGGAGAACACGCGCGGGCAAGTGATGACTGTGCGAGGGGAATCATTAGGCGGGGGCAAGGTACGCATCTCCCGCATCAATGGAGTCTCGGTGGATTTTACCGGCGATTACAGCACGGTTATTGTCATCCAGCAGGACAAGCCCGGTGTCGTAGCACATATCACCAAGGTTCTCAGCGACAGCAATGTCAATATTGCTTTTATGCGCCTGTTCCGAGAATCCAAGGGAAACACTGCTTACACCATCGTCGAATCCGACGGCCGTTTTCCGGAAGGGATTGCCGAACCGCTGCGCAATAACCCCAATGTGCACGACGTAATGATTGTAGAACCGTAGGGAGCGAGAAAATATGGATTTCAAATCTGCCAAAGAGCTGCTGGCATTGTGCCAGCAGGAACAATGCCTGATCTCTGAGGTCATGCGTCGCCGGGAATGCGTTTTGGGTGAAACAACCCGTGATATGGTGGATCACCGGATGGCGCGCGTGTTGGAGATTATGCGCAACTCCGCAACGCAGCCGCTGAAAAATCCGATCAAGTCCATGGGCGGTCTGATTGGCGGAGAGGCCAAAAAGCTATCCACTCATGCAGCCAAGGGTAAAGCAATCTGCGGCAATGTTCTGGTAAAAGCTATGACGTACGCGGTAGCGGTACTGGAGGTCAACGCTTCCATGGGCCTTATCGTAGCCGCTCCCACTGCCGGTTCCTCCGGTGTGGTACCCGGATTATTACTGGCGCTACAGGACTGCTATAAAATCTCTGATGCCCGCCTTATTGACGCGCTCTTTAATGCTGGTGCCATCGGCTATTTGGCGATGCGCAATGCTACCGTCGCCGGTGCAGTGGGCGGCTGTCAAGCAGAGATTGGCGTTGCCGCTGCAATGGTAGCCTCTGCAACTGTAGAGTTGATGGGCGGCACACCTGAGCAAAGTTTAGACGCAGCCTCCACAGTTTTAATGAATATGCTGGGACTGGTGTGTGATCCAGTCGGCGGTCTGGTGGAGTATCCTTGCCAGAATAGAAACGCCGCTGGTGTTGCCAACGCGCTAATCGCTGCTGAGCTTTCACTCAGCGGAGTCCATCAGCTGATTCCGTTTGATGAAATGCTGGCAACCATGTACACTGTCGGACGGCGTATTCCCATTGAGTTGCGGGAAACCGCGCTGGGCGGCTGCGCCGTCACCCCCTCTGCCTGTGAAGTATGCGGTCACTGCAGCTGATGAAAATGCTTTGCAGTTATATCCCCTCTGACAAAATATTTATAGAACTTCCCCCCCTCTTTCTGTGCTCAGCTATTCAGTGCAATAAACATTGAATAGCTGAGCAGAATAAAAATTTAAAACTTTACCAAGCCTGACGATAAAAGCGTCAGGCTTTATTTTGATAGCAGCAGCGCAAGAGAGATTTTCTTTAGTTTTTCAACCCACCAAACCATTATTCTCGTTTGTGCCACATCATCTCTTTGATAAAAGCAGGGCTTTCCGTCACCTATATTTTTTCTGCGCAACCCCTTCTATCTCGATCCTGCGTTTAACGCGATCGGGAAACGGCACGCATACAAACAGGCTGACAATTTGAAATCCAGCCGAACGCAGTACAACGTCGGCACATCCATCAATGATGATGCACGGACCTTTTTGTGCCAGATCCAAAATAACCTGACTCTGCATATCAAACAGGATATCCTCTGCCGACTGCCCTCGTTGTACTTTACTTCCGCCCTCATAGACACCGGTGTACAGCCATGAATTTGCAGCCTTTTCATCCTTTCCTGTAAAAAGCTCCTCGTGCACCTCAGCTTTTTTCGCTGCCAGTGTGATCAATTCACGGTCATAGCAGGGAATGTTCCACTTTTCAGCCAATTGATGTCCAATGACCCTGCCGCCACTGCCGAACTGACGGCCGAGCGTGATGATTGGCATGCTCATATCATTCTTCCTCCTTGCTGCATCCTTCCGTATCCATGTCATGTTCGTCCAAAAAAGCCCGTGCGCCGCGGATATGCGCCTGTAAGACGCGATCTACAAAACCTATAATCTCCTGCGGAGACAGAGGAATCTCCCCCAGCAAGAATTCCTCCATCGTGTTTACCAGCGCACCGACATAAAACCGACAAATCATTTCCTGCTCCACTTCGCTCGGTGTGTAATAGCACTGTGCGCAAACCGCCTGAATATTGTTCCGTGTGATGGCATGAAGATCGGTTTGAAAAAAACGTTTGAGATGATTGCGCCCCAAGGAATGGAGCGCACACAGGCACACCGCCCGATTGTCCTGTATATACTGGAAAAGCTGGAGCAGTCCATCCTGCCAATAAACGCTTCCTTCGTATCGGTGCAGAAACGCGATTGCTTCGTTTTCCAGCATCCAGCGCACCGCATCATTGATATCCTCAAAATGATAGTAGAAATGCTGCCGTGCCATACCGCATGGCTCCATGAGTTCGGACACCGTGATCTTATTCAAAGGCTTATGCGCCATCAATTTTTTCAGCGAGACGCAGATCTGCATTTTCGTTTCAAGGCTGGCCTCATACGTCCGTTCCTTCATTGGCAACCTCCGAAGATAATAATTATTTTTTTTAGTATATCATGGGGCAAATCGAAAACATAGGTACAGATTCTATTCATGTGTCAGATTTCTGACATTATATAGTATTGTGCATATTGAGCGGACGAGATTAAACAGGTATGCTAATGTTAGATAAAAATCACGATTCCAGAGGAGTCACTACCATGAACAAAGAAGTCGGACAACCGCCCGTTTTGGAAAAGCTGGCTACTTTTATTGTAGACAAACGAAACCTCATCTTTTTTCTGTATGCCTGTGCGCTGATTTTCTGCCTATTTTCCCGCAATTGGGTTAACGTCTGCAACGATATTACCGAATATCTGCCGGATACTACCGAGACCCGGCAGGGCCTGACGTTGATGGACGAGGAATTTACCACCTTTGGTACGGCGCGGGTGATGGTGGCCCATGTCACAGCAGACATCGCCTCCGATCTATCGGAGCAGATCGAGCAAATCGAGGGGGTGTCCGCTGCGTCTCTGGGCGAGAGCACCGCCGGTGCAAACACAGAGGACGAGCCGGAAACGCCAGAGGAGATCGAGAAATATTTCAAAGGCGCAAACGCCTTGATTTCCGTGACGTTCGAGGGCGAGGAAAACGACGAGGTATCGCTTGCTGCCATGGAGCAGATCAAAGCGTTGCTTGCGCCGTACGATTATTACATTGACAGCACGGTGGGCAACTCGCAGGCGGATTCGCTGGCCGACGAAATGAACATCATTCTCTTGGTCGCAGCCGCGATTGTTATTTTTGTACTGCTGCTCACCTCTCGCTCTTATGCAGAGATCCCCGTGCTGCTATGCACTTTTATTGCAGCTGCTATACTCAACATGGGCACGAACTTTGTTTTCGGCGAGATCTCCTTCGTTTCCAACTCGGTTACCGTGGTGCTGCAGCTCGCGCTCGCAATCGACTATGCAATCATTATGCTGCACCGCTTCCTCGAGGAACGGACAGACAAGCCCGACCGGGAGGCCTGTATCGCGGCGGTCAGCGCAGCCATCCCATCCATCTGCGCGAGCAGCCTGACGACCATTTCCGGCCTTGCGGCTATGATGTTCATGCAGTTCCGCATCGGCTTTGATATGGGCAGCATCCTGATTAAGGCGATCCTGTTCAGCATGCTTTCGGTTTTCACCCTGATGCCCGGACTACTGATGCTTTTCTCAAAAGCGATGGCGAAAACGCAACACCGTAGCTTTATCCCCAAGATCGACCGTTGGGGTAGGCTGACGCTCCGGTTGCGTCATATCGGCGTGCTGCTATTTGCGGTGGTTCTGGTCGCTGCATTTCTGCTTTCCAATCAGTGCCCCTATGTGTATAGCTATACAAAGTTGGAAACCGCGCGGCATAACGACTCTCAGATCGCACAACAAAAGATCAACGATATGTTCGGCGCTCAGAACATGATGGCACTGCTTGTTCCAAAGGGCGATTACGACAGCGAAAAAGCATTACTGCAACGATTGGAAGCCTACGACGAGGTGGACTACGCCATGGGCCTGTCCAATGTGGAAATCATGGACGGATACACGTTGACGGACGCGCTCAAGCCGCGCCAGTTCGCAGAAATGACCGATCTGGATTACGATCTGGTTTGTCTGGTCTACGGCGCATATGCCGCAGAGAAGGAAGAATACGGACAGATTGTCGGCGGTCTCGATGATTACGCCGTCCCGCTAATGGATATGTTCTTTTTTGCCTATGATAAGGTAGAGGAAGGATATGTTGATCTGGACGAGGATAAGCAGGCGGATCTGGACAACCTCTACAAACAGCTTTCCGACGCACGGGAGCAGCTGCTGGGCGAGCATTACACGCGCCTACTGATCAGCCTGACACTGCCGGAGGAGGGCGAGGAAACCTTTTCATTCCTGCAGACCATCCACCAAGAAGCAGAACGGTTCTATGATCCGGAGCAGGTCTATCTGGTCGGTAACTCCACCAGCGACTACGACCTTTCCGTCTCGTTTTCCCGCGATAATATCCTCATCAGCGTACTGTCAGTGGTGTTTGTTATTCTCGTGCTGCTGGGCACGTTCCAGTCGGTCGGTCTGCCTGTCCTATTGTTACTGGTCATTCAGGGCAGTATCTGGATTAACTTTGCTTTCCCTGGTGTGACGCAGGAGCCGATCTTCTTTATGAGTTATCTCATCGTCACAGCGATCCAGATGGGCGCGAATATTGACTATGCTATCGTTATTTCCACCTGGTACAATGAGCTGAAGGACACGATGCCCAAACAGGAAGCCATCGTTCAAGCGCTTAATCTCGCGTTCCCGACGGTGCTGACCTCGGGCAGCATCCTATCCGCAGCCGGGTTTCTGATCGCTCAGATAACGACCGAGCCGTCCATCGTCGGCATCGGCGCCTGCCTATGCCGCGGCACATTGATCTCGATGTTCCTTGTCATGTTCATCTTGCCGCAGATCCTGTATCTTGGCGATCAGATTGTAGAACGCACACGGTTCAATATCAAGATACCCGAGGTCAACCGCAGCGTCAGCGGAACAGTTTATGTCAACGGTCGTGTCCGCGGTCGTATTTCCGGCGTGGTAGACGCTTCAATACACGGCGTGATTCATGGGGATGTTTCCGGCGTAGTGGAAACCGGCGCCTATCAAACCGAGGAGGTACTGCAAATCAATGAAGAAAATCCCAAGTAAGTTTCTGTGCCTGCTGCTGGCAGGGATCATGCTTTTATCCATTCTCGCACCCATCGCAGAAGCAGCAGGCGAAGGCATTGCCGTTTCTGTGAGCACGGTGGAGGATCTGCTCTCCCTCTCCCAAAGCTGCGCACTGGACAGCTGGTCGCATGGAAAAACCGTACGCTTGGAAGCGGATATCGACCTGTCTAATATAGATTTTACACCGATTCCGACCTTTGGCGGCACCTTCGAAGGCGGCGGACACACAATATCCGGACTGGCTCTGACGGAAAGCGGCAATGTCCGCGGCCTGTTCCGCTACATACAATCCACTGGCGTTGTGCGCAACCTGACGATTGAGGGCTGCATTAACCCTTCAGGCCAAAAGGACGCGCTGGGCGGCCTTGTCGGGAACAACCGCGGCGTGGTCACAAACGTTAGCTTTGTCGGCAGCGTGAGCGGCACCAATTACATTGGCGGCATAGCGGGCGTGAACGAAGCAGAAGGACAAATCATCAACTGCTCTTTTTCAGGCACCGTGACCGGCGAACACTATGTTGGCGGTATTGTGGGACAGAACCACGGCACAGTAATCCGGTGTGAGAACCAAGGCAGCATCAACACCACGGAGGTGAATGCGGAGGTGCGGCTGGACGATTTGAGCCGCACGCCGCCAAATGCAACTGAAAACGTTCCTGTTTGCACCGATATCGGCGGCATCGCGGGTTTTTCCTCGGGCATCCTGCAAAGCTGCACTAATGACGGCGCAGTGGGATATGCGCACATGGGCTATAATACTGTGCATCCTGGGACAGCATTTTGTACTGTTCCAGCTGCTTGGCGATGATTGCAAGCCCTGCTTTCAGCTGCTCGATTTCTTTGCTGATGGCCTCGATTTTGGCTTCGTATTTTTCTTTGAAGGTAAAATACTCGTCTTTTGACAGATGGTTCTGGATCAGGCCCTCATACAATCCGCGCTGATAGGTTCGCAGCTGCTGGATTTCCTGCTTTCGGCTGGCGATTTTAGCCTGTATGTTTTTCTGTTCCTCAGCTTCTTTGGTGAGGTTTTCCAGACCAAGAGAGTATTGCCCCAGCGTGGCATCAAGCTGTTCCTGTATCATATCGGCCAGGGCGTCCAGCAGCTCTTTTTCAAAGATAAACGCACCAGGACAAACACCCTTTTTGATACGGTTATTGCTGATACAGTGATAGACATATACCTCCTGTGATTTTCTGCGGACGCATTTTTGCCGATGAAGGCTATGACCACAGTGGGCGCAGAAGATTTTGCCTCTCAAAAGATTGGGAGACCAAGAATGTATCTCCCTGTCTTTGGCCTGCTGTGCGGCCTGGTCCAATGCTTTCTGAACAGCGGCAAACAGCTCCCGGCTGATGATGGCTTCATGGGTGCCGCGCACTGTTGTCCATTCATCTGCGCTGGCTCTGACCTGCTTATGGTCAATGATTTTGGAAACCCCTTGCACCAAATCGCCGGTATAAACCTCTGCGCGGAGAATCTTGGAAACGGTGCGGGTTTGCCAATGCCCGTTTCCCACCAGATTCTCATGGGTGATCTCTCCTAAGGTTCTCTTGTAGTGGCTGGGAGAGAGATACCCGGCCTCGTTCAAGCGTACCGCGATAGTATTTAATCCTGCGCCCTCGGCGGCCCATTGAAACATGGTCTTGACTACCTCGGCAGCTACCGGGTCAACGATCAGCTGGTGGCAGTCATCAGGAGCTTTCAAATATCCATAGGGTGTACGCGCACCAACATACTTGCCGTCTTTCATGGCCTGCCGCTGCTGGGCTTTGATTTTTCTGGCAATATCCATCGCATAGGCTTCGTTAATCATGTTCCGCAGCGGAATGATGATAGGCTTCGTTCATAATGTTTTTGACGGATACGGTCAGATCGTCACCGCTGCCTTCATGGGCGGTGTCGATGTTATCCGTGATGGCAATAAAGCGGACCCCATAAGTTGGGAATACCCGGCGCAGATAGCGTCCGGTTTCGATGTACTCTCGTCCCAGGCGGGAGAGGTCCTTTACAATGACGCAGTTGATCTTGCCATCGGTGATGTCCTGCATCATTTCCTTACGGAAGCGTCATAGGTGGCCAGAAAAGCCTCGTTGTCCGCAGTCCGGCTGCCCTCAAAAGACTGATAAGGGGTTATGAGAGCGTTGCTTTTCCCGATCACCACATCGTCGCTTAATTGCTCTGCCCCATCCTTGAGATTTTCACTTAACTTATCGAGGCCGGAACAGGCAGTACAGGCAAGCAAAGAAGCCGCAATCAGACAGCACCCGATAAATTTTCCAATTTTGCACATAACCGTTTCCTCACTGAACGAAAGTAAGGAACATGGCAAGCGCAACAATTCCCACCATCAGCAGCGCCCAAAACGCGCTGATTGCCATAGATACGATATTGATAACGCTGCGGCTTTCCTTGCTCCGCACACATACTACCGAAAGAATCAGGCCCAGCAGGACAAAAACGATATTGGCTCCGGCCCAAGCGGTTCGGACTCCGTCCGACAGCGAAAGGTGCAGAAGCGATGGGGCAAGAGCCGCCAGCGGTAGGATGCTCACAATGAGCGCAGCGATACTAACTGATTGAAGTTTTTTCTTTTCCATAGTTTTACCTCATTTCTTTTTTCCCAAATTGGGTGACAGCCAGCGCGAAAAACAGGCCAAACACTACAATCGCGCACGGCAGGAACGGAAACATCGAAAAAGCGGCGTCGGAAGTTTCTGCTGTAAAGTCATGGAGAGAGCAGGAAACGAGATAACCGCTGTAACAGTACGGGTAGGCGATCCACAGCGGCGTATTCGCAACCAATACACCGGGAATCACAAGCAGCAAATTCAATCCCACAGAAAGAAGCGGCTTTTCAAACAGTACGGTGATGGCCCACATAGCCGCAATGCACGGGGAATTTGTATCGATAAGGGGTACAAATTCCCACTAAGCGCTCGGGACCCCTTGTAGGAAAATGTCCTAAGTGTGGCAACAATATTGTATTAAAAAAATCGTTTTATGGTTGTTCAAATTATCCTGAATGTACCTTCACTTTAGCTGAACATTTTAGAAAGAAAAAACTCACCAAAACAAATGTAAAAGAATTACTAGAGGGAAAAGAAACCCTGGTAAAAGGAATCAAAACGAAAGATAGAAAGTCCTACAATGCCGTTGTAAAAATCGGAGAAAAGGGATATATTGATTTTATCTCTTTTTCAAAATAAGCATAAAAGCCCTTTAAAGAGGGCTTTTATATATTAATCACAAATCACTTATCACAAATCACAAGTGATTAATCACAAATCACTTGTGATTTGTGATTCCTAATGATACAATATTACTATACAAAAAAAGAATGGGGCGTAGTTATGGAGAAGGAAGAACTCAAAATACTTGAAGAATTAAGACGTATTTTAAACAGTAAAAATGAAGCGATTGTTATCTTAAACAATTATTTTAAAGGTGGTGTTGGAAAGTCAAAATTATCGACTATGTTTGCTTACTTGACAGACAAATTTAATTTAAAAGTTTTAATGATCGATAAGGACTTACAAGCAACATTGACAAAAGACTTAGCAAAAACATTTAAGGTAGAATTGCCACGTGTTAATTTTTATGAAGGACTGAAAAATGGAAACTTGGCTTCTTCTATTGTTCATTTGACTGATAATTTAGACTTGATCCCTGGCACGTTTGATTTGATGTTACTGCCAAAATTAACTCGCTCATGGACTTTTGAAAATGAAAGTAGATTGCTTGCTACTCTTTTAGCACCTTTAAAAAGTGACTATGATCTCATTATTATTGATACTGTACCAACGCCAAGCGTTTATACAAATAATGCAATCGTGGCAAGTGATTACGTCATATCCAAGTGATTAAGAATAAGCTTGTTGTAACTGAAAAAGGAAAATTATTGTGCCAGGCAGTTGAAAGTCAGCACCTTTTAACGAGTGCTGAAATGACGGCTAAATGGGAAACGTATTTAAAAAAAATCGGTAAAAGAGAAGGCAATCAAGAGAACTTTATTACGAATATCAAAAAATTCATTGTTCATTTACTGGAAGCTGTACCTAACGATATAGAAAAACTAAATTTTTCTGATTACCAGGAACAGAAAGAAAAAGAAGCAGAAAAAAGTATTGTAGGAAAATGTCCTAAGTGTGGCAACAATATTGTATTAAAAAAATCGTTTTATGGTTGTTCAAATTATCCTGAATGTAAGTTTACTTTAGCTGAACATTTTAGAAAGAAAAAACTCACCAAAACAAATGTAAAAGAATTACTAGAGGGAAAAGAAACCCTGGTAAAAGGAATCAAAACGAAAGATAGAAAGTCCTACAATGCCGTTGTAAAAATCGGAGAAAAGGGATATATTGATTTTATATCTTTCTCAAAATAAACATAAAAGCCCTTTAAAGAGGGCTTTTATATATTAATCACAAATCACTTATCACAAATCACAAGTGATTTGTGATTGTTGATGATAAAATAAGAATAAGAAGAAATAGAAAGAAGTGAGTGATTGTGGGAAATTTAGGCGCACAAAAAGAAAAACGAAATGATACACCAATCAGTGCAAAAAAAGATATAATGGGAGATAAGACGGTTCGTGTTCGTGCTGACTTGCACCATATCATAAAAATCGAAACAGCAAAGAATGGCGGAAACGTAAAAGAAGTTATGGAAATAAGACTTAGAAGCAAACTTAAGAGTGTGTTGATAGTGCAGTATCTTAAAATTTTGTATAATAGGAATTGAAGTTAAATTAGATGCTAAAAATTTGTAATTAAGAAGGAGTGATTACATGAACAAAAATATAAAATATTCTCAAAACTTTTTAACGAGTGAAAAAGTACTCAACCAAATAATAAAACAATTGAATTTAAAAGAAACCGATACCGTTTACGAAATTGGAACAGGTAAAGGGCATTTAACGACGAAACTGGCTAAAATAAGTAAACAGGTAACGTCTATTGAATTAGACAGTCATCTATTCAACTTATCGTCAGAAAAATTAAGGCAACACCGCACAAAAAAGTAAGCGTGATACAGCCCGACATGATATAATAAAAACATGGATAAACAGATGACAATGTCTGCGCTTAGTGATGAACTGGCGCAGGTAC
>NZ_JBQKJP010000055.1:0-15871 GCF_052117205.1 Candidatus Agathobaculum pullicola
TTTACAGACTCCTTTCAGAATGGTGTGTGGTAACTTCATTCTACCAGAGATCTGCAAACCATGTCTCTTTTTATCCTCTATTCAATTTGCGCAACTTATCTTACATTATCCGGATTATTCCTCGGATGCCGTATGCCGCAAATCCCAATCAATGGGGGGGATACCGATCTGCTCCAGAAAC
This sequence comes from Candidatus Agathobaculum pullicola, assembly GCF_052117205.1. Lineage (NCBI taxonomy): Bacteria > Bacillati > Bacillota > Clostridia > Eubacteriales > Butyricicoccaceae > Agathobaculum > Candidatus Agathobaculum pullicola. The sequence continues at coordinate 182 of NZ_JBQKJP010000055.1, forward strand.
GCATTGCATTTGGAAAAATGATGGCAGCCAAAAAAGCCATTGTAGGCAGAGAGGGGAGAGGGATGCGCACACTCCAATACAAGGTGCTGCGGTGCGGTAATGAGTTTCTTTTTTGAACGCGCGTTACCGCCCCACAGAAGAAATACAATCGGCTTTTCGCGGTCATTCAGCTTTTGGATGATATGATCGGTGAACGTAGTCCAGCCGATGTTTTTGTGGCTGTTAGCTTGTCCGCGCCGCACCGTCAGCGTTGTGTTGAGTAATAGTACGCCGTGCTTTGCCCATGGTGTCAGCGTGCCATTCTGTGGCGGGTCAATCCCAAGATCGCTTTTCAGCTCTTTGAAAATGTTTTGCAGGCTGGGAGGAAGCGCAACGCCGGGCTGAACGGAGAAACATAGGCCGTGCGCCTGTCCGGGCCCGTGGTAAGGATCCTGTCCAAGCAAAACCGCTTTCACATCAGCATAGGCAGTATAGCGCAGCGCGTTGAAAATATCATTCATAGGAGGATAAATGGTCTGTTCCACATATTCTTTTTTCAGCCAGTAGCGGATACGTTTGTAGTAATCCTGCTGAAATTCATCCGCCAGTATTTCGTCCCAGTCATTTCCTAAATGTACCATGATAGCCTCCAGAATCAGTTTGTAATCATTATAGCATAGGTATTGTCAAAAAGCCATTGACAGAAAGGAAGTGTTCAACTATACTGTAAGTGTACTAACACACATAATACGGTTGGAACACATAAGAAAGGAGGCGCGATATGATCAAGGTGGATTATCGGGATGCACGGCCGATCTATGAACAGATTGTCGATGGCGTGGAGACGCTTGCGCTGCGGGGCGCATTGCCGGCTGGCAGTCAGCTGCCCAGTGTCAGGCAGTTGGCAATGGAGCTTTCCATCAATCCGAACACCATTCAGCGCGCATATGCCGAACTGGAGCGACGTGGGGTCATCTATGCGGCCAAGGGGCGTGGAAATTTTATTTCGGATGACACGGCGGCGTTATGCCAACGGCGCTTGGAGGAAATCGGAGCGCAGGTACATGCGCTGGCAGATCAGGCGCGTGCACTTGGCGCAAAGGAGGAGCAGATACGCGAATGGGTTAAGCAGAAAGGAGATGGTACGACATGATTACAGCGGAAAATGCGACCAAGCGCTTCGATAACATCACTGCGGTCGATCATGTGTGTGCAGAGGTGCGGGACGGCTCGGTTTATGGATTGATTGGCTCTAACGGTGCAGGAAAGTCAACATTTTTACGGATGCTGGCAGGGATTTTGAAGCCGGACGAAGGCACGGTATGTATTGACGGCGCAGATATATTTGAAAATACTGCGCTGAAAGAACGATTTTTCTTCATTTCAGACGAGCAGTTCTTTTTTTCTAACTGCACGCCTGCAGAGATGAAGAATTATTACAAGCGATTTTACCGGCATTTCAATGAGGAGCGTTACCGAAAGCTGATGCAGGGATTTGGTCTGGATGAAAAGCGCAAAATCCGTACCTTTTCCAAGGGAATGAAAAAGCAGGTATCGGTGATTTGCGGCATTTGTGCGGGAACGGATTATCTATTCTGTGACGAGACGTTTGACGGGCTGGACCCGGTGGTTCGTCAGACGGTCAAGAGCCTGTTTGCAGAGGACGTGGAAAGCCGAGGGCTGACGCCGGTCATTGCTTCGCACAATTTGCGCGAGTTGGAGGATATCTGTGATCATGTCGGCCTCCTGCACCGAGGCGGCATCCTGTTCTCACGCGACTTGGATGAGATGAAGCTGGATATGTTCAAGATGCAGTGTATTTTTACCGACAAATTGCCTGCGGATGCGTGGCAGGGCATCGATGTACTGCGTTTGGAGCAGCGCGGCTCACTGTACACGCTGACCGCGCGCGGCAGTCGGGAAAAACTGCAGGCGAAGGTAAATGCGATGAATCCTACCTTCTGCGAGATGCTGCCGCTGACGCTGGAGGAAATCTTTATTAATGAAACGGAGGTGGCTGGCTATGACATCAAAAAGCTTCTCTTCTAAGGGATTGCTGGGCGACAGCCTGCGCCAGAATTTGTGGGGCTTTGTGCTGGGCGGCGTAGGATTCTTCTTCTCCCTGCTGCTGCCGGTTCTGATGACCATGCAGCGGGCGCTGGAAAACCGCGCCGAGCAGCTGCAGCGATTCCCGGAATTTGTCGATCAAGACTGGCAACGTGCGCTTTCGACAGTGACCACTTTATTGAGCGGCGGCAATCCCTTTGTGAAAGCGGCCTTTGTCGTCATGGCGATTGTGTGCGGCATTGCAATGTTCGCGTATCTGCATGCACGGCAAAAGGTGGACTTTTATCACAGCCTGCCGATTTCTCGCACACGGCTGTTTGTCAATAATTATTTGACCGGCGTAATTTTTGCCGTTTCGACCTATGCGGTGATGCTGATCATCACGATAGTCTGCACCTTTGCCATGGGCTTTGGCGCGGCGGTTGATTGGGCCGCCATCGGCGGCACAGTGCTGTGCTATCTAATTGTATTTCTGCTGCTGTATGCGTTGACCGTGTTGACGACAGTAGTATGCGGTAATACGGTGATCACATTGCTTCTGCTTGCGTGGGTGATGTTGTCTCCCATGCTGGTGCGCATGCTGTACAGCAGTTTGTGCGATAAATTCTATCAAAGCTTCACAATGGAGTCGGCCAACGTGCAGGAGATATTCCATCTGTCGCCGCTGGTGCAGTTCTTTATGCTCGATGGGCTGTATTATGGGCGTATGAGCAGTGTGAATATGAATTATGCAGAGCGCACTTCGGCCCTCGGATTGCTATTGTTGTATTTGGTAGCAGCAGTTGCCATCACGGTGCTCGGCTGGTATCTATTCCGTATCCGCAGAAGCGAGAGAACAGGCGTAGCACTGGCATTTACACCTGCCAAGCTGCCCATTAAGGTGTATATGTGCCTGATAATGGGTGTGGCATTCGGTCTGGTCTTCGGCATGATTGCAGGAGACTTCTGGTTCTGGGTTGGCCTTGTGCTTGGCACAGTGCTGTTCCACTGGATTGTGGAAATGATTTATGCTTTCGACTTCCATGCCATTTTTGCAAAGCCAGTGCATCTTGCGGCAATTCTGGTGGTTTTATTTGCAGGTATGCTGTGCATGAAATTTGATGTCACCGGTTATGACAGTTGGCTGCCGAACCGTGACAGTATTCAGGCTGTGAGCATAGACGGCAGTGCGCAAGAGGAGCTGACCAATCTGGACAATATTGATGCGGTTTATCAGTTGGCGGAAATGGGAACGCAGATCAACCGAGACGCCTTGCAGAAAGAAGGAAATTACCGTGGTCTGACGCTGCGGTTCCGGCTCGGCAGTCGAACGGCGATGCGCTTTTTCCTGCTGCCGGATGATGAGGAGGTCAATACGCTGTGCAATCAGATTTACAGCTCGGAGGAATACAAACGCGCTACATGGCCGCTGTTTCAGGTGGATTTGGAGCAGCAGAATGCGCAAAGTCAATACAGCCTGGATATTTATACAACCGAGAGCGGCTATGAAGTTGCTTCTACGCTGAATTTCCGGGACTATACTCGTCAAATTCTGGCTGCGCTGCAGAAAGAATCACTTGCGAGGACGGAGAACGGTTTGCCTGTGCTTCGATTGGAGATTTTCCGACTGGATGAAAACGGCGTTGAGCTGTGGGAGGGCGATGCTTATGTAGCAGCAGAGGATAAGGAAACGCTTGCGCTGATTGAAAAGCTCACGGGTATTAAGCCTATGCCGCTATCGACGGATAACGTCACGCAGATCGAGCTCCAGTATAGTATGCAAGAGGCAAATGGGGATACAGTGTTGCAAAGCGTGGAAGTCACCGATCCGGCTGATATAGCGGTGCTGCTGAAAAATGGAATCAACCGCGATGCGATGAACCTGTACGGCGCCAATGAAGCTGCTATGAATGGATTCTTTTTTGATAAGCGGATAGATAGTGTGCATGTTGTGGCCTACGTGAATCATGGAGAGGTAGAGAATTGGTACGGGTTGGCCTATGCTGAAGGAGATTGGCCGGAGGAAGTGGTAGAAAAATATCGTCCGGATGGATTTGACACGACGAATGATGATGAAACTTCCAACGGTATGGCAACGGAGGAAGCCGGATGAGACGGCGCGATGTATGCGGCGTAGTCCTACTGCTGGTTTATCTGATGGGCGTGGGACTGGTGACCGGTCCGTCGCTCTATCAACTGCTAATGGGGAGATTGCCGGAACCAAGATTGGAGTTACTCCCATTTGCCGATATCATTCGTGTCTTGACGGATAAAACCTCTCCGGGACTGGGTGCATTTATGAACATTGTGGGTAATCTGGCACTGCTTGCACCACTGGGCATTCTGTTGCCGCTGTTCTGGAGATATTTTGACAGGGCAAGGCACACCATCCTGTTTGCAGCTGGATTATCGCTCAGCATCGAGCTAATTCAGATTGTGGCAGGAGGTGTGACCTCGGTTGACGACATGGTTCTCAACACAGTGGGTGCGGCAATTGGCTTTGCGCTGGCAAAACTGCTGCTACGCGTCTGTCCACGGCTGAGCCCGCGGAAAGAGAGAGGCGCTCAATGGATTTACCCGCTTGCATGCTGGCTTATGGTGATTGTGCTGGTAACTGTGATGGATGTCATGACGCTTGGAATGATTTGGTAGGACAGTGAGTGATAGCATAACAAAAGGGAGTGCCCTACAGGGCGCTCCCTTTTGATTTGGTGCTATATTTTCATGGTAAGCGAGATGCGGTGCGTCTTGGGGTCTGCTGAAAGAACAGCCACATCCACCACGTCTCCCACAGTGACCACCTCGGACGGATGCTTGACAAACCGGTTACAAAGCTGCGAGATGTGTACCAATCCATCCTGATGCACACCGATATCCACAAATGCGCCGAAGTCCGCAACATTGCGTACCGTACCCTTGAGTTTCATGCCGGGTTTGAGGTCTGCAATGTCCAACACATCCGAGCGCAGCAGCGGGGGCGGTAGTTCGTCACGCGGATCGCGGCCGGGCTTTTGCAGTTCTTCGATCATGTCGGTCAGCGTCGGCACGCCCACACCGCATCGGGCAGCGGCATCGGCCATGCCGAGCTGTTTAACGCGGTCATTTAACTCGCCAATCTTGCCTTGTGCGGCATCCTCTGTCGTGTAGCCGCATAGAGTGAGCAGTGTGCGTGCAGCTTCATAGGCTTCCGGGTGTACACCGGTGTGGTCGAGCAGGTCAGCACCATCCGGCACACGCAGAAAACCCGCGCATTGCTCAAACGCCTTGGGGCCGAGCCCCTTGACCTTGAGCAACTGCTTGCGGTTCTGAAAGCTGCCGTTCTGTTCGCGGAAAGCCGTGATATTTTTGGAAACGGTCGGGCTGATGCCGGCAACACGGCGCAGCAGGGCGGGAGATGCGGTATTTAGGTCCACACCGACGGCGTTGACGCAGTCCTCCACCACGCCGTCGAGCGCGTCGCTTAGGCGCCCCTGTGGCATATCATGCTGATATTGGCCCACACCAATGGATTTCGGGTCGATTTTGACCAGTTCGGCAAGCGGGTCCTGCAAACGGCGCGCGATGGATACGGCAGAGCGGAGGTTGACATCAAAATCCGGAAACTCTTCTGCGCCGAGCGGGGAAGCTGAGTAAACCGACGCGCCCGCTTCGGATACGACCATATAGTCGATACCGCCGCCGTATTCGCGGATGAAATCGGAAATGAAAATTTCGCTCTCCTTGGATGCCGTGCCGTTGCCGATGGCGATGCAGGTGATTTTGTACCGGTCGCACAGACGACGCAGTGTACGTTTGCTGTCCTCGGTCTTTTTAAGCGGCGGGGTAGGATAGATGACCGCCGTATCAAGCACCTTGCCAGTTTCGTCCACGACAGCCAGCTTGCAGCCGTTGCGGTAGCCCGGGTCGAAGCCCAGTGTCACGCGACCGCGCACGGGCGGCTGCATGAGCAGCGGTCGCAGATTGAGCGCAAAGGTATGGATGGCTTGCTCATCAGCCGCATCGGTTAACTCGCTGCGCTGCTCACGCTCCAGCGAGGGAAACAACAGTCGCTTCCAGCTGTCTGCGCAAACCTCTCGTAAAAGCGCAGCATAGGGATTTTTCGGATGGACTGCCGCGCGGATGATTGCAGCAAGTGCTTCGGTTTCGTCTGCTTCGAGCGTGACCTTGAGCTTGCCCTCTTTCTCGCCACGGTTGATGGCGAGTACACGATGGCTTTGCAGCTTACGCACCGGCTCGGAAAAATCGTGGTACATAGCGTAGACTGTGTCATCTTCGTCGCAGCCTGTAGTGCGGATGACACCAGTGCGGTGCAAAAGCATGCGCAGACGGCCGCGCAGCGCAGCGTCATCGGATAAATCCTCCGCGATGATGTCGCCCGCACCTGCCAGAGCAGCTTCGGCGGTTTCCACGCCTTTTTCTGCGTCGATATACGTCTGTGCGAGTTCTTCCGCGGTGGGGGACGGGCCGCGCGCAGCAAGAAGGGCTTCGGCTAACGGGGCAAGCCCCTTTTCGCGGGCCACAGACGCACGGGTGCGCCGTTTGGGCCGATAAGGACGATACAGGTCATCCAGCGCGGCAAGCGTCTGCGCTGTCGCGATTGCGACGGAAAGTTCGTCTGTCAGTTTGCCTTGCGCCTCGATTGCTTGACGTACTTCATCGCGGCGTGCGTCCAGCCCGCGCAGGTAGGCAAGGCGGTCTGCCAGCTGACGGATGGTCTGGTCATCCATCGTGCCGTGCATTTCTTTACGATAACGCGCGATAAACGGAACGGTGTTGCCGTCGTCGAGCAGTTTTACAATATTTTCGACATATTCTTCCTTTTGCCCGAGCTCACGGGCCAGAATTTGCGTAATGGTTTCCATGGCGATGCTCCTTTTCCTGACTGGGTTTTATTGTACCATAGATAGCGTGATGAGGAAATAAAAAAACCGCGCTGTTTTTCACAGCGCGGAAAACCGTTCAGGTAAATATATTCTGAATGAGATACATGTACAACACCGTTCCTACGCCAATGGAGAGCAAATTGTTGCGTTTCCACACGTGCAGCGCGGCGGTCACAGCAATACACAGCAGTTCAGGGGCACCATGCGGAGCGGCCAGCCAATTGACATTTTTAACGCAGTAGACGATAAGCAGCGCAATAACAGCGGGCGGCAGCGCCTGACCCAGATAGCGCACAATCGGTGGGATGGGCTTTTTTCCGTTGAACAGCAGGAACGGGGCAACGCGAGTTGCGAAGGTACACACAGCCGCGACCACAATCAAGGTCAGTGCTCTTGCAGGCGTCATTGCGCCACCTCCTTTGCCAGGCGGCCGCGCAGCGCAACCAGCATAACGCAGATGGCCAGCATTGCGGGCAGAATGAAGTTATCCGGTCCGAGCAGCGCGAGAGACACAGCGGCGGCACCCAGTCCGAGAAAGGCAGGGATGTGCTGCTTGGTGCTCATCCATTGCTCGATGAAAATCACGGTGAACAGCGAGGTCATGGCAAAATCGATGCCGGTAGAATCAAACGGCAGCATACCGCCAATGACAGCGCCGATAACCGAGCCAAAAATCCAATAGCTGTGGTCAAGAATGGCGATCCACAGGCGCATGGCATTGGGATCGACTTCTTTCGGTGTCTTCAGTGAGCACAAAAGGGAATAGGTTTCGTCGGTCAAGGAAAAAATCATGTACCATTTGGCAAGTCCCATTTGATGGAAGGTTTCGAGAAAGGACAGGCCGTAAAAAATATGTCGGCAGTTAAGAAGAATGGTCATCAGTGCGACGGTAACAAGAGATGCGTTCGCGGCAAGCAAGGAAACCAGCAAATACTGACCCGATCCGGCATAGATGATAAGACTGGTCAAAAAGGCCCACGGGGTGGTGTAGCCGATGTCGCGCAGCATCACACCGAACGCAAAGCCGATAAACAGGTAGCCGCAAAGCACGGGAATTGTCACCGCGAATGCGGGACGGAAAGCCTTTTTCATGTGGAAATCACCTTCTCAAAGCAAATAGGCAATAGAAAAGCGCTCTGCAAACAGAGCGCTTTGACAGTTTCAACGGTATCGCGTCTGGAAATCAGATCGCGCGGGTTACCTTGCCGGAGCGGAGGCACCGAGTACACACGTTGATATGGCGGGGAGTACCGTCCACCAGAGCCTTTACACGACGAACGTTCGGCTTCCAGGTACGGTTGGAGCGACGATGAGAGTGGGAAACCTGAATACCGAAGGTCACACCCTTGCCGCAAATATCGCACTTTGCCATTTTCCTGCACCTCCTTCTCTTGTGCATTGCATAACGGATATTATAATACCACAACAAATAGTAAAATGCAAGTTATTTTTTACAAAAAAAATGCTTTTTCAAGTTTTGACGCAGTCCAGCCGGAAACCGTTGAAAAGTGAGGGAAAAGGGGGTATAATACAATTATCTTATCACCTGCCACCGCGGAAGGGAGTATGGTTTATGCAGTTAAAAGAGTTTGGCGTCAGCCTGGGGGAGCTTATCCAGGAATTTAATTTTGAGGTGGTTTACGGACCTGAGGGTTTTGAAAAGACCGAAATCACCAAGGATGACGTCAATCGTCCCGGCTTGCAGCTGGCAGGCTTTTTCGATTATTTCGACCCCAACCGCATTCAAATAATGGGCAAGGTGGAGTCGAGTTACGTAGAGCGGATGGAGCCGGATGCGCGTCGCGCCTGCTTTGAGCGACTGTTTGCCACCGGTATTCCGGTACTGATTATTTCGCGCAATATTGATGTGTTCCCGGAGTGTATGGAATCGGCGCAGAAATGCGGCGTGCCTATTTTGCGCACCAATGATTTTACTTCGACCATTATGAGCGCCATCATTGCGTCGCTCAAGGTCAATCTCGCACCGCGTGTGACGCTTCACGGCGTTTTGATTGAGATTTACGGTGAAGGTGTGCTGCTGCTGGGCGATTCCGGCGTCGGTAAGTCGGAAACGGCAATCGAGCTGGTCAAACGCGGACATCGTCTGATAGCGGACGATGCGGTGGAGATCAAACGTGTGTCGGATAAAACGCTGGTCGGTACCGCGCCCGAAGTGATTCGCCATTTTATTGAACTGCGTGGTATCGGTATTGTGGACGTGCGCCGTATTTTTGGTGTTGGCGCTATCAAAATGACCGAAAAGGTGGAACTTGTCATCAATCTGGAGCCTTGGGAAGAAGGCAAGCAATATGACCGCCTTGGACTGGACGGACAAACGACCTCTATCTTAGATATTGCTGTGCCCAGCCTGACTATTCCGGTGAAGCCCGGTCGAAATCTGGCTGTCATCATTGAAGTGGCTGCGATGAACGACCGCCAGAAGAAAATGGGCTTTAATGCAGCCAAGGAACTACAGGAGCGCATGCTCAAGCAGTACGGAAATTAAGGTTCTGATTTCGGGCGGCGTATTCCTGCCTGACTGGTTAACAGTGATTTCATCCAAAGCCCGGCGACGCTGGGCTTTTGGTGTAAGCGCACGCGCGGCGCAGAGATACATTTACAAGCATACCATAAAGGAGCGCAAAAGTTTATGCAAATTGTAGCAGACCTGCACACCCATACAGTAGCAAGCACACATGCCTATTCCACGGTTTATGAAATGGCGCGCGGTGCGAAAGACCGAGGGCTAATTGCTATCGGCATTACCGACCACGGGCCGGACATGGTGGACGGACCGCATGAGTGGCATTTTTCTAATCTGGATATTCTGCCGCGTCAAATTGAAGGAGTAACCGTGATTCGCGGCATTGAGTTTAATATCTGTCCGGGTGGAGAACTGGATCATATGCAGGTGGGTAGCCTAAAACCGATTGAATTTGCATTGGCATCCTTCCATGAATGCTGTTTTGAACCGTCTACCAGAGCGGTACATACCGAGGTGTTGGAAACGGTTTTGCAAGACAAGCGGGTCAATGCGCTGGGGCATCTTGGCAACGCCAAGTATGACTTCGATAAGGAATACATTATCTCTCGCTGCAATCAGTATGATAAACTGGTAGAGATCAACAGCAATTCCTTCGCCATTCGCAAGGGAAGCCGGGAAAACTGCACGGAAATCGCCCGGTTATGCAAAAAATATGAGGTGCCGATCGTTGTGAATAGCGATTCGCATATCGAGCATCGTGTCGGCTGCGTGGACAATGCGCTGGCCATGTTGGAAGAGATCGGGTTTCCGGAGGAACTGATGGTTAATAGCAGTCGGGAACGATTGGATATGTATTTCCGCGGCCGCGGGCTGCATTTATTTGAATAAACGGAAGAAGGGACGGAATTATATGCGGATTGGTATTGATCTGGGAGGAACGTCGGTCAAGGCGGCGCTGTGCGAAGAGGATGGAACACTGCTGGCAAAACAGAGCACGCCCACCAGAACGGGAGATGCTATGGGGCTGTGCGCAGATATGAAGCTGCTTGCGCTGGCCTTGTGCGGAGAGCGCGGTATTGCGGCAAGTCAGGTGACCAGTATCGGAATCGGGGTGCCTGGTTCGTTTGATAAAGAGACCTGCACGCTGAAATTCGGTACGAATCTTGGCATGAACAACGTTTGCTTTGCTGATGCTTTTCAGCCGGAATTTAGCTGTGCGGTACAGCTGGATAACGATGCCAACTGTGCGGCTTTGGGTGAAGCGACGGCAGGCGCGGCGAAGAATGCGCGCAATATGCTGATGGTGACGCTGGGTACCGGTGTCGGCGGAGGTATTATCATTGACGGAAAACTCTATACCGGCTGCAACGGTATTGCGGGAGAGATGGGGCATGTTGTTATCCAGCGTGACGGTGAGCCGTGCAACTGTGGGCGGAAGGGATGTCTGGAAGCATATGCGTCGGCATCGGCCTTTGTCAAGTTTGCAGAACGGGCACTGGCGGAAGGTCGCGAGAGTCTGCTAAGCAAAAGTGCGGGGCACCTCGATGCCAAAATGATTTGTGACGCTGTAGATGCGGGAGATTCGCTGGCCCGTGAACTGTTTGACGATTATTGTGAGAATCTTTCCAGCGGACTGGCCAGTTATATCAATATCTTCCAGCCGGAATGTTTGGTATTGGGCGGCGGTTTAGCCGGTTACGGTGAAAAACTGCTTGAGCCCCTGCGTCGTTTGACGGCACCGCAGACCTTCCGCAGCGACAAGTGTAATACGGAGATTGTGTGCGCATCTCTTGGAAATGATGCCGGTTTAATTGGTGCGGCAATGTTGTAAAAAAATAGAATTATGTAATATAAGCGGGGCATTTGTAATATTACAAATGCCCCGCTTTGTGACAGATAGCATTGAATTTCGAGCGGTTTCGTGATAAAATACATTCCATATAAGCACATATTCACACGGGACGGCACGGAGGTTTCACATGCGTTTCAAGCGAATTATCGCGTTACTGTGCGCGGCCATTTACATGTCAATATCAGGCGCAGCGGCGGTTGAACTGCCGCAAACGGCGCTTTCGGACGAGGTAGGGATGACGTCTCTGTCGCAGGAGCAGACAGAGGAGCAGACACCGCCAGAGACAGATTTGCCGGTGACACGGGCAACCGCATTAAAAGTTGTGCCTTCCACGCATCGCGTGCAGGTGAACGGTGAAGCGGTCAATCCACAAGCGTATAATATTGACGGATATAACTATTTTAAGTTGCGAGATTTGGCCTATTTGCTCGACGGTACCGCTATATCGTTTAATGTCACATGGGACAGTGCCAAGAATGCGGTCAACCTGATTTCCGGACAGGCGTATACGGCTGTCGGCGGGGAAATGACTGTGGCATCAACGACCTCTTTGCGGGTGCAGGAATCTACGTCCAAGGTTTTGCTGGACGGCAGCGGCGTTTCTATCAAAGGCTACAATATCAACGGCAATAATTATTATAAAATTGCAGATGTGTCCTCTGCCATTGGTTTCACTGCCGCATATGAAAGCACAACGAAGACCGTTCAGATCAAAACACCGTCGGCCCCCCCTACGCCGCAGCCGGAACCGGAACCGCAGCCGGAGCCAGAGCCAGAGCCTCAGCCGGAACCGGAACCACAGCCGGAGCCAGAGGAACCGGATAAGCCGTTTGTCATGGGTATTTATCAGGTGAAGGTGGATTCAACGCTATCGATTCGCTCCGGCCCCGGGACGAGCTATGAGATTGTCGGCCAGTTATCCAACGGAGCGCAGATCATTGTGGATGAGTTGAAGAACGGTTGGGCACATATCAAAAATACCAGCGGATATTGCAGTGCAGATTATTTAACTCGAATAAAGGATTATGCGGATGGCACGGAGCCGGAAGAACCCGAAGAACCATTTGTGACAGGCGTGTATCGCGTAAAGGTGGATTCTTCTTTGTCGGTTCGCTCCGGCCCGGGCACGAGCTACAGCATCGTGGGTCGCCTGAAAAATGGTGATGACATTGTAGTGGACGGCATGGAAAATGGCTGGGCGCACCTAATGGATACCAGCGTAGGCACCGGCAGATATTGCAACGCGGATTACTTAACTCGAATTGAGGATTATGATACCAGTCAAGGGGAACCGGAGGATCCGGTAACTCCGCCGCGCACCTCACATCTGGATGGGAAAATGACGGTGATTGTGGATGCAGGACATGGCGGAAGTGATATCGGTGCGCATAATGAAGATGGGTCGCTGGATGAAAAACACGTGAACCTATATGTGGCGCAATATCTGCAATCCTATTTGGAAGAGGCCGGTGTCGACGTGATTATGGTGCGTGATACGATGGAAGCAGGCAGTTCGCTGTCGTTGCGCGGCACCGTGATGGAGAAATATGTGGCGTCTGCGGATCTGTTCTTCAGCATCCATCATAATGCAGCTAATAAGACGGCGCGCGGTGCGGAAGTGCTTGCCCAGATTGCGGACAAAAACGGAGGGCCAAGTAAAATTCTGGGTGAAGCGCTGTTGGCGGAATACGAGGCGCTGGGAATTCCGATTCGGCAGGTTGTGTTTAAGGAAGGCAGCAACGGAGATTATTATTACACCAACCGTGCTGCGGCATCTCTGTTTATTCCGGCATTGACCAGTGAATTCTGCTTCATAGATAATGAGGAAGATCAGAAATTCATAGACAGCGAAGAAGACTGGCAGGCAGAGGCGCATGCACAGTATAATGCGATTATGTACTATTTTACGCAAGTAGAGTATTAAAAACAGAAAGGACGTTTGTTTTGTAAAGGAAGAGAACGGAACCTATCTGTGTCGAGAACTGAAAGGCGTTGCGGATGGCAAGGTGCGTCGTTCCTGCAACGGCTGTATGGAGCAGGCATGCAATTTGATCGAACAAACTTTGGCAGAATAATCAATTGCCGCAGATGTCAAGCCATCTGCGGCAATTATTTTATCTTTTGTTCGGCCAGATTCGACAAACACATAGAGTATTTGCGCGTAAAATGAATGAGAAAGACGCTCCAAAGGGGGACATGATGCTTGCAAATCATCAAAAGCATCATGATGGAAATGCAAATAAATGAAAGATAGGCGAGCGGATCGAAAACTATGCGGAAGTATCACAGGGGGTGATAAAAGTGGTTCACTATGTAGTGACAAAGGGTAAGTCAGAAGGCAGAGAGAAATATGGAATCGCTGTTATAAGGTCTCAGGAACAGATTGACAGCATTGAGGATATTGCGCCTACTTTGGAAGAAACAACTGTCTTGGCGGCTTATCTACAAGAAAATGGTGTTGCGGCTGTACATTTTCGGGATGTGGTGGAGGATTATTTGGCACGGTAGAAAAGAGGAAAAATAATACGCGGCAGGAGATTATCGGCTCCTGCCGCGTTTTTTAAAATTGCAACAATATTCCTACAAAAGCACCCACACCGATAAAAACGATAGGATGAATTTTAGGGAATTTCCAAATTGCAAATGATAGGATGAGGAAAAATGTGATAGCCGGGATATTGAGAACAGACATAATGCTGGACAATCCGTTCCACAGTTCTGTATGGAACAGAGAGGAAACAAAGACTTCGAGCATAGCGCCGAAAATCAGGCCGGCAGAGGCGGGACGCAGTCCGTAAAAGCCGTCCTGCACCAAATTAGAATCACGGAAGCGGGTCAGCGCACGGGCAATAAGAATGATTATAATGACCGATGGCAGGACCAAAGAGAGGGTTGCGGTTAGGGAGCCAAGTATGCCTGCTGCTCGGAAACCGGCGTAGGTAGCAGAGTTGATGCCCATGGGACCGGGAGTAGACTCGGAAACCGCGATCATGTCCAGCAGGTCGCTGGAGGTAAACCAGGGGTAGTTCTCCGCAATATCCTGAAGAAATGGAATGGTGGCCAAGCCGCCGCCGATGGAGAAAAGACCGGTTTTGAAAAACTCCCAAAACAGCTGTAGAAAAATCATGTGCGTCGCCTCCGGAAAAGCCCGAGTAGGACGCCGACAGCACCGGAAAAGATGACCATAATCACGGGAGAAACGCCGAAAAAGGCTACCGATGCGAAGGTAATCAGCAGAATCAGAGTTGTCGGCATATCCACAACACTTTTCTTTGCCAGCTTCCAAACGGATTGCACAACCAAGGCACACACCGCAATGCGCACACCGGAAAAGGCGTCTTGGACAACCGGTAAGTGGGCGAATTGCTGAATGAAAGATGCAATGATAATGATGATGACCAGGGAGGGAAAGATCATCCCGGCGGTGGCACAAACAGCGCCGACAATGCCTCGCTGCTTGTACCCAATGAAGGTGGCGGTGTTGATGGCAATGACACCGGGGGTGCACTGACCAATCGCATAATAGTCCATCAACTCGTCCTCGGTAGCCCATGCACGTTTTTTAACGACTTCAAGCTGCAAAATCGGGAGCATGGCATATCCACCGCCGAAGGTGCAGACGCCGATGCGGGCAAAGGTCAAAAATAAATCCAGATATGGGTTCAAAGGTATATTCATTCCTTTCGCGCGTTGAGATGGTTAGGAAAGTGATGGCAGCGAGCATTTATGTGAAAAATAAGAGACCGCCTGGATGACGGCGGCCTCCATGTTTTTCTTGTGCTTGCGCCGCAGATCACTTGGCAGGTATAATTTCCAGCCAATAGCCGTCCGGATCGGCAATAAAATAAATTCCCATCGCCGGGTTTTCAAAGCAGATGCAGCCCATTTCCTGATGCTTGCGATATGCGGCAGGATAATCATCCACAACAAAAGCCAGATGGAATTCGTTGTCGCCCAAATTGTAGGAACCTTCCCAATCCCGTAGCCAAGTCAGTTCAAGCTGGTGCTTAGAGACACCATCGCTTAGATAAACAATAATATAGCTTCCATCGTCTGCATTGATGCGGCGGACTTCGTTTAAACCGAGCGCTTTCTGATAAAAAGCGAGTGAACGATCGAGATCGCGCACATTATAGTTGTTATGGGCAAAGGTGAATTGCATAAAAGGTATCCTCCTTGTTGTTGTGAAGTTACTGTACCACGTTTTTGAAAAAAACACAATCCGCTTACCCGGAAATTTTACCCTTGGAAACAGAAAAACATACAGGTGCAGGGCATCGCAGGGTATAGAGAGGAGGTCCGGCTGGGAGACAAAGCAAGGGGAGAACAATAAAATGTAGGAGTACAATACATCTTGGACAGTTGAATAAAAAAGGGATGAAGGATAAGGCCTCATCGGTTAAAGTTGAGTTGCTACACTTAACTTGACGAGAGGGGGCCATATC
>NZ_JBQKJP010000056.1:0-15648 GCF_052117205.1 Candidatus Agathobaculum pullicola
ACATGAATATGAAGCATCTGGAGGCTGCTACTGAGGATGCCTCCATTGCTGGCTGACATCATTCATGCCAGGGACTGCAAACCAATTTGCGCAAAACTCTTGACACTACCGAGAAAAGGCGTAGCACTAAGCTACGCCCCCACACAGATCGCTATATAAACTTGGAAATAAAAATGCGGAGTATCATCAGCAGACCTTTTCAGATCCTTTAATGATACTCCGCATGGTCCGAGTGACAGGATTCGAACCTGCGGCATCCTGCTCCCAAAGCAGGCGCGCTACCAACTGCGCTACACCCGGTTATGAAATTGTTTTAACCACGGCTAAAATGTGATCAAAGCCCATTTTTAATAGAATCATTTGTTGGAAGGTATTTTGTTTTAGTGGTGTGCAAGTAGGTTGTGGGGGGTCGGTTTGTTGCTTGTGGATAGGCCTTGCACATTTTTGAATGTGGTGTAAAACAAGTACGCTATACCCAAACAGATATATGATTACTTAATAACAGTAAAATCAAATCGCTTCTATTTATAGTAATCATGTTAACCCAATTAATATACCAAATATACTGCGGTTATGTCAATATAAAATGTAAAATTTTTTTTGTTGTGTAGAAGTCCAATACATATTGGACAGTTTAATAAAAAAGATAAAGGATAAGCGTAAGCTGGGAATGTTTTCACCATCGAAGGAAAAACGGTTTATAGGTTTAAACCCTATGAGCAGATGACCTATCCCGTCCAGCGAGTTAAAATAGAGGTAAAAATGGGGGCCCGCAGCCGTATCACAGACCCGAAACGCCGTCTGTTTCAATATACCGCCATTGATGAGTTCACAAAGCTTCGTTTTCTGGCCGCCTACCCGGAGCAATCCACCTTTTCTTCCTCTGATTTTCTCAAAAGGTTGCTCAAATGGTATGCACGCTAGGGTATCAGGGTGAAGTGTGTTCAGACGGACAATGGTTTTGAGTTTACCAACCGCTTTTCCGGCAGCAAACAGAATCTACCCGCTTTACTTGAGAACACTGCCGTCAAACCGGATCTCTGCCGCAAGCTCATCTCCCTCGCATACCTCGGTATAATGGCAAGGTAGAGCGCAGTTACCGAGAGAACCAGAAACACTTTTACTCTCTGAACGACTTTGCAGAACAACTTACTGTCCACAATAGACGCTCCAACAACTTTCCTATGAGCCCACTTCACTGACTTTCCCCTTTGGAATGCACTGTTCAATATGTTTGACAAATCTACAAAACGTAAAAGTTATTTTATGAGAGTTGTTATTGTATTTTTCAGACCTTCCGGCATCATGGCGTTGTCGAAAATACTTATCGGTTGATAATATTCATCTGAAGGCCTTGCATGACGTCCAGCGCTTTATCGTGGAGTACAGGGTCAAAACTGCGACACAACGAGGCATCGACCGTGATTTGTGATTCCGGCCACTGCGCCTGCATAAGGATAGCGTTGGAGATTACGCACATGTTGGTTACAACACCTACTACCAAAATGTCTCGTAAATTGGGTAAATCGTGTCCTATAGCAGAGAGATCGGTGGGGGACATGCCAAAAGTATTCTTGCAAACCGTATGAATTTGATGATTGGCACATGTTTCGCAGCAGATTTCCTGTGTCTTTCCATATAATCGCCAGCCGTTTTCCTTGGGATTGCAATGAGGTATGGGCAAGGCACGGCCTTCTCGCGTTTCCAGATAGTAGTCATCATGGGTATCGTAAGTGAACAGGACATGATCGCCTTGGGCAAGGTAGGTCTGCACCAAATGCGCAATACCGTTATCAATGGCTGCCGCCCCCTCAAATCCCAATGAACCGGTCACAAAATCGTTTTGATAGTCTATGACAGCCAGCAGTTTGGAAGCTTGGCTCATTCTTCATCCCTCCAGTTTATGATATTATTATACCATGATTTTATAGAGCCAACAATGAAAATATTGCGCGCTGCGGTAATGTCAATTATAATGGACACAGAATACGCATACCTTGTCATGACGGAGGTGTGCGCAGTGAGAGAACGATGGAAAAAATATGTATTGGGCTGCGTGTTGCTGGTGTTCGCCGTTGTGATGGCCTGGACAACAGGGGAGCAGGTAGTTCAGGCAATTGCACAGAGTCATAGGGTGCGCACGTTGGTGATTGATGCAGGGCACGGCGGGTTTGACGGCGGCGCAATCGGATCAAACGGAACTACGGAACAGGATATCAATTTAAGTATTGCCAAACGTGTACAACTGTTGGCATCGTTCTTTGGTGTGCAGACAGTTATGACGCGCGAAGACACAAACGCGCTGGATTACGATCCCTCCCGTCCTGTGCGGGAGAACAAAGTTTCTGATATCAAAGCACGTCAACAAGTTGTGGAGCAGACAGCAAATCCTGTTTTTCTCAGCATCCATTTAAATAAGTTCAGTGATGCACAGTATCATGGGGCTCAGGTTTTTTACTCTACCAATCATGCGGGTGGCTGCGCATTGGCGGAGCTTTTGCAGGATGCGTTGATTACAGGTTGTGACCCGACCAACAAAAGACAGGCCAAACCGGCAGACCAGAGCATTTACCTGATGAAAGTGCTGGATTGTCCGGCGGTGATCGTAGAGTGTGGTTTTTTATCCAATCCCGCTGAAGAAGCGCTTCTTGGGAATCAGGAATATCATAAAAAACTGGCTGCCAGTATTGTAACCGGATATCTTCGGTACGAAAACGGCGTTTAACGGAGGAAATATGAAACAGAAAACCGTATATCTTTGTAGTGATTGTGGTTATGAAAGTCCAAAATGGTTTGGCAAATGCCCTTCCTGTGGTGCGTGGAATACCATGAGCGAATTTAAGGTGAAGCCAGAATCCGCAGCGCGCGGCACAGACACATTTCAGCGCGGGATATCGCGTCCGACGCTGCTCAAGGATATCGACAGCGGGGATGAAAGTCGGTTCCACTCCGGCATAGGAGAGTTGGATCGGGTGCTGGGCGGTGGTGCAGTACACGGTTCCTTTGTTCTGGTGGGCGGTGAGCCGGGCATAGGTAAATCCACGCTGCTATTGCAAATGTGTCAGGAAATGTGTAAATCTGCGCGTGTTTTATATGTGTCCGGTGAAGAATCGCTCCGGCAGATTAAACTTCGGGCAGCACGGCTTCAGATCTCGTCACCTGATTTATACATTCTTTCGGAAACGGATATGGAGCAAATTATTGCGGAAACAGAGCAAATGGCGCCTGATATTCTGATTGTGGACTCCATTCAAACGGTTTATAAACGCGATTTGACAGCGGCGCCGGGCGGTTCGACCCAGATTAAAGAGTGCGCCATGAGCCTGATGCAGTACGCAAAAAACAAGAATGTGACCATTTTCATTGTAGGTCACGTCAACAAGGAGGGTACACTGGCCGGCCCTAAAATTTTGGAGCATATGGTGGACTGCGTTCTGTATTTTGAAGGGGAGACCACGGGGCCGTTTCGCTGTCTACGCGCAGCGAAAAACCGTTATGGTTCTACCAATGAAATCGGCGTGTTTGAAATGAGCGACCATGGTTTGCTTGAGGTGCAGAACCCGTCTGCCGCTATGCTGGCTGGACACCCGCAGGGCGCGTCTGGAAACTGTATTGCCTGTGTGATGGAAGGTAGCCGTCCTCTGCTGGCCGAAGTGCAGGCGTTGGCAGCGAAAACGCAATTTGGCGTGCCGCGTCGCACTGCGGCAGGCGTGGATTATAACCGTATGGTGTTGCTGCTGGCAATTCTCGAAAAGCGCTGCGGCTTGTTTCTTTCTTCTTCGGACGTATATGTCAACGTAGTAGGCGGTATGCGGTTGGATGAGCCTGCGGTCGACCTGCCAATGGTGTTATCGATTGCGTCCAGCTTTCGGGATAAGCCGCTTCC
This sequence comes from Candidatus Agathobaculum pullicola, assembly GCF_052117205.1. NCBI lineage: Bacteria > Bacillati > Bacillota > Clostridia > Eubacteriales > Butyricicoccaceae > Agathobaculum > Candidatus Agathobaculum pullicola. The sequence goes on from NZ_JBQKJP010000056.1 coordinate 3,887, forward strand.
AGAGGGGGTAATGAGCTTCGGTGAGATAGGGCTGACGGGAGAACTGCGTGCGGTTTCCAACGCCGCGCAGCGCATCAATGAGGCATATCGATTGGGATTCCATACCTGCGTCATGCCAATGCAGGAGATTGACGAGGAATTGACGAATAAAATGAACATCGTGCGTGCAAAAACAGTTGCAGACGCGATTCGCGCGGTACTGTAAGAAAAACCAGTTTTTGCATGTGTAAAACCGGCCATTCTTTCGTAGACTAATGACAGTCTTGCGGCGGGAGGTCGGTTTTTTGTGGAAAAAAAGGCGCGGATGGTGTTGGGCGCAACGGCAGTGGTACTGTGTGCATTGACTTTTTGGTCGTGGAAACAGCGCACACCGGCATCGGTGGCTGTGCGAACCGGTGTGGCCACGGTACAGGATATTTATAATAGTATCACTGTTCCCGGTACAATTGAGGCAGCTGACAGCACGGTGGTAGTGCCGTCAGCTGACGCGGTAGTTACGACCGTCTATGCGTCGGTTGGTGAAACTGTGGAGCAGGGAGCCATCCTCTGCACATTGACGCAGGCCAGCCAAACCAACTTGCTGTTGCAAGACAGGATACAGTCTGTATGGAGCGCAATGGCAGGTGGAGAGGCGCAGACTGTACAGTCAGAGGAGGATATGGTGCTGCGTGCACCGGTTTCCGGAACAGTTTTGGATGTGCCAGAGGTGGGGGAAAGTGTTTTTGCAGGCGTGCCGTGCGTGAGGATATCTGACTTGGACTGTTTACAGGTACGTGCGCAATCTCCGGAGATGTATGCCGGAGAGCTGGAAAGCGGTCAGCGGGCTAATGTGACGGTTTCGGCTTTGGAAGACGCCGTCTTTGGCGCAAAGGTCAAAAGTCTCTCGCCCGTCGCAGCGCGCGCAGTCAGTCTGACGGGGGAAAGCGCTGAAGCGACCGTCGAGGCGATCTTGGAGCTGACCGGAAACGTGGAGGGGCTGCGGCCGGGCTATTCGGCCACAGTGAAAATTTTTACCGACTATCATGCGGATGCAGTTGCTGTGCCGATGGAGGCGATTTGCCAGCGTGGGGAGCAGGAATATGTGTTCTGCTTAGAAGGGAACAGGGCGGTTCAACGTGCCGTAACAACCGGGTATATACTGGAATCGGTAACGGAGATTTGCGAAGGTGTGGATGCGAATGCTGTGGTGATTCTGTCGCCGCCGGATTCGCTGGAGGATGGTGACTTGGTCGAGGTGATGGCATGAGATTTTCCGACTTGCTTCGGCTGGCTGCCGGAAATTTGCGGGAAAATCCATTACGCACAATCCTGTGTGCACTGTCCGTTGCTGTTGGTGCCGGGGCACTGCTGCTGATTGCAGCGATTGGGATGCTGGGGCAGGAAAAAGTGAGCGAAGGACTTAAAACCCTAGGTGTCAGCGGACTCACCGTATATTTGGAGGATCATGGCGCGGGCAATCCGTTATCCGCAGAGCTTGCCGACCGGATGGAAGAGGCGGTGGCGGAGATTGACAGCGTTATGCCGATTGAGGCGAAGTCTGGTACTGTGCGGGCAGGACATACCAGTGAAGATGTGCTTTTTTTGGGAGCGGATGAACGGCTGGGGGAAGTGATGCAGCTCGAACTGCTTGCGGGGACCTTGCTTGGTGCACAGCAAGCAGATAGCGCTAAGCAGGTTGCCGTAGTTGGCGATGATCTGGCCCAGTCTCTATACGGGCGGGATAATATTGTCGGTCGTACCATACGGGTACGCTTTGATGGGCAGGATCAATATTTCACCGTGTGTGGAGTTGTAAAAGCGCAAACCAGTGCGTTAGGGTCGCTTGCTTCATCCTTCGCCCCGCATTTGGTGTATATTCCGTATATGTGTCTGGCAACCCCGCAGGAAAATGCGGATCAGGTCTTTGTACAATGCTCGGCGGATGCGAGCTTGCCTGCTGTCAGTTCGCAGATTTCACGATATCTAACCGGATATGGTCAAGTGGATGGAACGGTTCGGGTGCAAAACATGTCTGGCATGGTGGATACGGTGAACCGGTTGGCCGGCCTTGGCGTTATGCTGTTCGCTGTGGTGGGAGCAATTACGCTTTGTGTCGCGCTGATCGGTGTGCTTTGCAGCATGCTGGCGGCAGCATATGAAAAGACGGGGGAAATCGGCATCCTGCTCGCGCTCGGTGCGCAAACACGGGATATCCGTCGCGTTTTTCTGCTGCAATCTGCGCTGCTGTGCGCATTGGGCGGATTATGCGGTATGGGGGTCGTGCTGGCTGTGCTCTTCGGGACGATTGCGCTTTTACCGGATTGGCGTATGATAATAGGACTCTTTATGCTATGTCTTTGCTGCGGCATCGCAGCCGGCCTGTTGCCGGCTGTACGCGCGGCGCGACTTGATCCGATCGAAGCAATGCGGAAATAACCCTTTTCTTTCTTTTTTCCCTGTGGTATGATTATCAAAGAAAAGAAAGAAAAGGGGATGGATCATCCAAATGCGCCATATCATTGATTTGTGCGATTTGACGGAAAAGGAGTTTTCCGACCTATATAAGCTGACCACAAACATCATTGACCGCCCCGAGGGTTATACGGACGCTTGCCGCGGTAAGGTGTTGGGCAGTCTGTTTTACGAGCCTTCCACCCGGACCAATCTATCATTTTCTACTGCGATGATGCGTTTAGGCGGTAGTGTGGTCGGCTTTTCCGATCCGGGTTCCTCATCAACGACAAAAGGAGAAACCTTGAAGGATACCATCAATATGGTTTCCAGTTATGCGGATATGATTGTCATGCGTAATCCGCGCGAGGGAGCTGCAAAAGCGGCGTCCATGTATTCCTCCGTGCCGGTGATCAACGCAGGTGACGGCGGCCACTTACACCCGACACAGACTCTGACGGATATGGTCACCATACTGCGTATGCGGGGTTCAGCAGACGATATGAAAATCGGTTTGTGCGGCGATTTGAAGTACGGACGTACCGTACATTCTCTTCTGCATTTTCTGGAACGATATCACAATGTACAGATTTATCTGATTGCACCGGATGTATTGGGTTTGCCGGATTATATGATTCAGTTCCTGAAAGAGCATAATATGCCATATTGCGAAGTAAAGAGCATTGACGATGCACTGCCGGAATTGGATGTATTATACATGACGCGAATCCAGCGAGAACGGTTTGTGACGGCGCAGGAATATCAGAATTTAGAAGGAAATTACCAACTGACAGCGGAAAAACTCAAGCGCGCCAAAAAGGATATGCTGGTGCTGCATCCGCTGCCACGCGTGGATGAAATCGCTCAGGATGTGGACGATGACCCGCGTGCGGTTTACTTTCGTCAGGCACGTTTCGGTATGTTTGGTCGTATGGCGCTGCTGCTGACATTATCCAAACTGCCGTTCATTCGCGCAGGTCATCAGGATATCGGTTCGCACGGTGTGAAGTGCTCAAATCATAAATGTATCACTAAAACCGAATCCTACCTGCCGTTAGAGGGCAAAGTGGGAGAGCGTTGCCCATATTGTGATGCGCCGCTGGAAATGCTGCTCTAAGTGACAATATTCGTCACTTGCTGTTTGACTATATAAACAGGAATAATACCATTGTGCTAAAAGTCCGATTCAGTGCAAAGCTGAATCGGGCTTTTTTCATCTGCCGTACCCGAGAAAAGAGCAGAAGAGCATGGTTGTAAGCGTTCTGCAAATTTTTGTTTATTCTCATATTTCACTACAGGGGGACATATTGTTAGATAGGAGCGCAGTGAAAAGGAGGAGACAGCACCAATGGAACTAAATCAAACAAGCATCCATTACTATGATAAGCGGCTTGCGCGAATATCGACCTGCAGTGAAACAGCCGACTCGATTGTGCCGGATACCTTCCCGGATATTGGCCGGATTGTTTGTGCATACGGCACGGCGGCAGTACGGGATCAAACGCCGCAAAGCGGCAGGCTTCTTGCATCCGGTATGGTGCAGATCGTTGTGTTGTATGAACCGGAAAAGGGGGGAGGATTTCGCCGCCTGTCGGTTCCGGTCAGCTTTGCGCACATCGAAGAATGCGAAGGAATTGATGCGGAAACCGTCTGCATTGTGAGATGTCAGGTCGCGACAGTGGATGTGGTGGCGGTGAACAGCCGCAAGCTGAATGTAAAAGTGCAGCTCTGTTTTTTCATTGAGGGATATTGCCAGACACAATGTGAAATCACCGAAGGAACACAGGAAAAACAGGTCGAACTGCTCAGTGAGATGCAAACGGTAACGCTGACCGAACAGGTGCGCGCATATCCGATTACCGTGTTGGATGATGTGTCGATGCAGGATGCGGATGGCTTGTCGATTCTGCACACCAACTGTACATTAAGAACGTCGGAGTGTCGGGCGATGCGCGGAAAAATTGTCCTGAAGGGAGAGGCTGAAATCCAGTGTCTTGCGATGCAGGAAGACGATGTTGTGCGTATCCTATCCAACACGACGCCTTTTACGCAGATTCTGGAGATGCCGGAGGTCGAAGAGCAGGATACCGTTTTCGCTCAGCTTGCGGTGCGTGAGATTGACAGCCGCATTGAACCGGACGGCCTGCTTTCCTATACTGTATCGGTTACCGCACTGATTACCGTTCGGCGCACAAAAACATTATGCAGGATTAAAGACCTCTATCTGCCGGGACGAACGCTGCAGATGAGCGAAGAAAAAACGTTGCTGCATTCTATGCCGCCTTGCGTTGCTTTTACCGCAGAGGCATCGGAAACCCTACAAACCGCGCAGCATGCAGCGCATATTGTTTCTACACAAGCGGTTTGCTGCAGCGCAAAGCACAGTGCGAAAGGCGATTTGCAAATTACCGCAGCCATACAAGTGCTATATCTGAGCGATGAGCAGCAACTATATGCGGTAGACCGACTGGTCCCAATGACCATGCCTTGCCTTGTTACAGGGGAACTGTCCGATATTTCACTGACCGTGCGGGCCTCTGCTGCCGGGGAAACCGGTGTTCTGTGCAATGTTACAGCATCCGGCATGGCAACTGCAGAAGAACGGGTTGCATTTCGACATATTACATCGCTTGAAGCGGGAGAAGCACAGCAGAAAACAGCAGATGCAACCTTGTTGCTTCGCTATGTTCAAGAGGAGCAGCAGCTATGGGAAATTGCCAAGGACTGCGGTACAACCATGGAGGAAATTCGGCGTGTCAATGACTTGCCGGCGGATGCCACAGGTGTTTCCCACATGGTGTTGCTGATACCGATGCAGGTATGAAAGGCGGGGAAATTTTGGATCATCAAATCTATAATCAAATCAGCGCGCGTACTGGCGGTGATATCTATATTGGTGTGGTTGGGCCGGTACGCACGGGCAAATCCACGTTGATTAAGCGGTTTATGGAAACCATGGTGCTGCCCGGCATGGACAATATGTATAAAAGAGAACGGGCGCGGGATGAATTGCCGCAATCCGGAGCCGGGCGAACCATTATGACCGCAGAACCGAAGTTTGTTCCAGAGGAAGCGGCGGAAATCGCTTTGCCGGATGGCGGAATGTGCCGAATCCGTCTGGTGGATTGTGTCGGATATCTGGTGGATGGCGCGCTCGGCGGTATGGAGGATGATATGCCGCGCATGGTTTCCACACCTTGGCGTGAGGAACCAATGACACTCGCGGAAGCGGCAGAAACCGGTACCAATAAAGTCATCGGAGAACATTCCACCATTGGCCTTGTGGTGACGACCGATGGCAGCTTTACCGAAATTCCACGAGAAAATTATGTACCCGCGGAGCAGCGCGTCATTGAAGAATTGCGCGCGCTCGGTAAGCCGTTTCTTGTGCTGGTAAATTCGGCGGAGCCGGAGGGAGAACACGCTAAAGCGGTTTGCGATGTGCTGCGGAGCCAGTATCAGGTAGAACCGCTGGCGGTCAACTGTCTGGAACTGGACGAAAATGATATTGCGGATATTATGCAGCGCGTTTTGTATGAATTCCCTGTGTGTGAAATCGCGTTTACGCTGCCACGTTATATCGGTGCGCTGCCGCCGCAGCACGCGGTTCGCCAAAGTATTTATCAATCCGTTCGTTCTGCTGCGCAGGGCGGAGAGAAAATGCGCGACATTCGAACCATATGCGACCGTATTGGGGAAAATGAATATGTCGGACGGGTGCATGTTGATCAGATGGCGCTGGGCAGCGGCAAAGCCAGCATCAGCATTGAAATTCCCGAGCAGGTCTTTTATGAGATTGTCGGGCAGCAAACCAAGATTCACATACAGGATGCTGCCGATTTGATTTCAGTACTGAGTGATTTTGCCGAGATTAAACGAAAATATGAGCGGCTGCGCGGTGCGTTGGATCAGGTCTATCAGACGGGATATGGCGTGGTAATGCCATCGGTGGATGAATTGACTTTGGAAGCGCCGGAAATCGTCCGTCAGGGAGGACGGTATGGCGTACGGCTGCGCGCATCGGCGCCGTCAATCCATTTGATGAGAGCCAATATCAAAGCAGAGGTCAATCCCATTGTAGGAACGGAAAAACAGTCGGAAGAGTTGGTGCATTATCTGCTCAGTGAATTCGAGGAGCAGCCGGAGAAAATCTGGGATACCAATATTTTCGGAAAGTCCCTCAATGAATTGGTACGGGAGGAGTTATCTCATAAGTTGAGCCGGATGCCGGATGATGCCCGTGGGAAGATTCGGGAAACACTGGAAAAAATCATTAACGAAAGTGCGGGCGGCTTGATTTGCATCATTCTGTAAGTCGTTGGGCGGGTATCCATCGGATACCCGCTTTTTGTCATATCTTGGTTTGTCAGATATCGTCAGCACATCAAATTGGTATGTATAAGGCCTGTTCCACAACTATTTTGTAAATTGTCTTGAAAATGGTTATATAGATAGGGTATAATAAGATTATTGTAATTTGGTGGTAACAGAGCAAAAGGATGAATGTTGATTATGGCTTCTTTTTTGGAGACAATAGCGAAGAAGTTTTCGCTTTTTTCAAGCGATATTGGTATCGACTTGGGTACGGCGACTGTGCTGGTTTATGTTAAGGGCAAGGGAGTTGTGCTCAACGAGCCTTCTGTTGTAGCAGTAGACAAGGTTTCAGGTAAAATTTTGTCTGTTGGTGCAGAGGCGCAGAAAATGCTGGGCCGTACACCGGGTAATATTATCGCCATTCGGCCGCTTCGGGAAGGCGTGATTTCCGACTATGAGATGACCGAGCGGATGATTAAAGAATTTATTCGCAAGGTGCAGGGATTCCGGCTGTTTAAGCCAAACGTGGTTATTTGTGTGCCGTCGATTATCACGGAAGTCGAAGAGCGCGCGGTCATTGATGCCGGCACGCAGGCAGGCGCCAAGCGCGTGTTTTTGATTGAGGAGCCGGTGGCAGCCGCAATCGGTGCCGGAATCGACATTGCAAAGCCGAACGGCAATATGGTGGTGGATATTGGCGGCGGTACGACCGACGTTGCAGTTATCTCGCTGGGCGGTATTGTAGAATCTACTTCTATTAAAATTGCAGGCGATAAGTTTGACGAGGCGATCGTCAAATATGTGCGTCGCAAGCACAATGCTTTGATTGGTGAACGTACAGCAGAGCTGATTAAGAAAAATATCGGCTGCGTTTATCCGCGCTCGGAGGAAGTATCCATGGAGGTTAAGGGGCGCTGCCTGATGACCGGTCTCCCGCGAACATTCACGGTTAATTCGACCGAAATTCTGGATGCGCTCGAAGAGGTGTCCACAGCAATTATTGAAGCAATTCATTGGGTTATTGAACGCACCCCGCCGGAATTGACAGGTGATATTTCCACCAATGGCATCGTGATGACCGGGGGCGGCTCTTTGATTTGGGGATTTGACAAACTGGTAGCATCCAAAACCGGTATTCCGACACATGTCGCGGATGAAGCGATTTCCTGTGTGGCGTATGGAACAGGCAACTGTCTGGAAAATCTGTCCGGAATGCAGGACGGCACGATGAATTTGTCACGCCAGCGCCAGATGATGCAATAATCTGAGGACTGCATATAAGCAAACACCCGCCGTTGTGACGGGTGTTTTTGATGCAAACCCAATTCAGTTTGTACTGTGAAGAGGTAACTATGACCGAGCAGGAAAAATATATGAATGCTGCGCTTCGCTTGGCGCATAAAGCTGCTGAAGAGGGGGAAGTCCCTGTCGGAGCTGTGGTGGTTTGTGACGGCAGGATTGTCGGCCGGGGAAGAAACCGCCGGGAAACCAAAAAAAATGCGCTGTATCATGCGGAAATCGAAGCGATCAATAAGGCCTGCAAAAAGTTGGGCGGATGGCGGCTGCATCGGTGTGATCTCTATGTAACGCTGGAACCTTGCCCGATGTGTGCGGGGGCGATCATCAATGCACGGATTCAAACAGTATATTTCGGCGCGGCGGATCCAAAAGCCGGCTCGTGCGGATCGCTGGTTAATTTGTTTGATTTGCCGTACAATCATCAGCCGGCAATTGTATCAGGTGTGCTTGGTGAGGAATGTGGAGCGGTTTTGAAATCCTTTTTCCGAGCCTTGCGTGAAAACAGAAAAGCATTGCGTCTGCAACAGAAATCAGATGCCGTGAAGGCGTTTGACCATAGAATTCAAGAGAAATAAGGGGTTAAAACAATGCAAAGAGAAAAGCTTGGCTCTCGCCTTGGCTTCATTCTGCTTTCCGCAGGATGCGCAATCGGCGTGGGCAACGTCTGGAAGTTCCCATGGATGGTGGGACAGTACGGCGGCGGCGCGTTCGTTGTCTTTTATGTGCTATTTTTGCTTATTCTTGGTCTTCCGATCATGACGATGGAATTTGCGGTCGGTCGTGCCAGTCAAAAAAGTCCGGTTCGTGCTTATCAGGAGCTGGAAAAGCCGGGAACAAAATGGCATATTCATGGCTATCTTGCTATGATCGGTAACTATCTGTTAATGATGTTTTACACTACGGTGTGCGGGTGGATGCTGCACTATTTTTGCTTGACCGCAAGCGGCAAATTTGTAGGCGCAACGACCGAGCAGGTTGGTGCCGCATTTCCGGAGATGCTGGGTCAGCCGCTTGTAATGGCTGGTTGGATGGTTGTAGTTGTGATTGTTGGTTTCGCCATCAATTCTTTCGGCTTGCAGGGTGGCTTGGAACGTGTGACGAAGGTTATGATGATTGCGCTTTTGGCCATCATGGTTATTTTGGCCATCAACAGCGTTATGACTGATGGTGCCGCCGAAGGCATCCGGTTTTACTTAATTCCGGATTTGAATCGCATGATGGAATCCGGTCCTATCAATGTTATTGTTGGCGCGATGAATCAGTCGTTTTTTACGTTGTCGCTTGGTATCGGCGCAATGGCTATTTTTGGAAGCTATATTGGTAAGGGACGTGCGCTGTTGGGAGAAGCGGTCAATGTTGCCATTCTGGATACCTTTGTTGCGTTTACTGCCGGACTTATTATTTTCCCAGCGTGTTTTGCGTTTGGTGTTTCTCCAGACAGCGGCCCGAATCTGATTTTTGTGACGCTGCCGAATATTTTCAACCATATGGCACTTGGACAGCTGTGGGGGAGCCTGTTCTTTGTGTTCATGGCGTTTGCGGCATTTTCTACGGTTTTAGCGGTATTTGAAAATATCATGTCTTGCTGCATGGATTTGACCGGATGGAGTAGAAAAAAAGTGGCACTGATGAACACGGTGCTGATGATTTTACTCTCTCTGCCGTGCGTGTTGGGCTACAATGTTTGGTCCGGTTTTCAGCCGTTTGGCGAAGGCTCTGCTGTGCTGGACTTGGAGGACTTTCTGGTGTCTAACATTTGGCTGCCACTTGGTTCTCTGGTTTATCTGTTGTTCTGCACAACACGGTATGGTTGGGGTTGGAAGAACTTTAAGGAAGAGGCGAACGAAGGCGGCGGCATGAAGGTACGAGATGGTATCCGATTCTATGTCAGCTATATTCTTCCGCTGATCGTTTTGGTCATTTTTATTCTTGGTATAAAAGATAAATTTTTTGCTTAATATGTCTTGAAATTTGGGATGCAATACGATATAATAATAAACGTTGTATCCCACATCTGCCGGTGTGATGGAATTGGTAGACGTAGTGGACTCAAAATCCACCGCTGGCGACAGCGTACCGGTTCGAGTCCGGTCACCGGCACCATGGCGAGTGTTCTTATAGCATTTGAAAAGCTGTATGAACACTCGTCTTTTTTATTGCTTTCAGCTGGCGATTTCGGCTGGGGTATAGTTGACGAACACACCCTTTCTGGTGTTGACGGTCACATCAGGGGTTGGCAGGTCAGGTTCAATAGGCAACACAAGCAAGTCATCGCAGAGCGCTGGCTGAAGGCAACACCGCATAATGAGTGGGAAAAAACCGTCCTGCTGGCAAGTGGTGTTTCCTTAGATATTTCTTGTGTAAGGCGTATATGCTCATACAGCTATATTCACTTTCCTTGATACGTGTCCTATCTCTTCGCCCAATTCAAAACAACAGTAAAGTACCTCATATTTCAATTCTGCTGAAGGATACCTTCAACGCGTAAGGGGATGGCAGTCTTGTGTCCTGTGCATAGGATTGTATTCCATACAGCCACCTTCATTTTACATCCCAGCCTTTTTTCGTTCATACCAGCGATAAAGCATTGATTGGCTCGGGTATCCAGACCGTCAAAGTACCCATGTACTTACCCAATCGATTATATTCTGGCAGTGTAACTTTTCTTCCTGTTCCTTCGCATATATTTAGTCGTTTTTTCCTTTGGAGCACAACTTTCTGTCTCATCGCCGACCCCTTACTTGAAAAATTTCAATTGCCAAAGTGCTTCAAGTGGAGCTGACTACCTATCTGGACTACTGTAAAAGGTGTGCGTCGAGATAAAAGGAAAGGGCTTGCCGCCAGCTATTTGAACCGCTACCCGTCAAGAGGACAGTGAAAAATATAAAGTTTTCCCGGCTGGCAGCCAATGCGCTGCCAGCCGCTTTTTATGCAGTAAGGCACAACTCGTGTTTCTCCATCGGTGTCAGCACGCCCAGATTGCGCTGAACTCTCCTAGTGTTGTAATAGCGGATGTAGCTCTCAATCATCTGAACAAGCTCCTGCTTACTGGTAAAACGCCTGCCATAATAGCGTTCCCGTTTCAGGATGCCCCAGAAGCCTTCCATAGGGCCATTGTCAATACAATGTGCCACGCGGGACATACTCTGTATCATTCCCGCCTGTATGAGTTTCTGGTGGAATGCTCGGCTTGTATATTGGTAGCCTCTGTCACTGTGGAACAGAGAATGTGCATCCGGGTTGATCTTAACGGCTCTGTCAAAGGTCTTGAATACGAGAGGATTGTCATTGCGCTCACTCAGCGCATAGGCCACGATGCGCCGGTCACAGAGATCCAGAATCGCGCTCAGATAGAGCTTATGTACCTCAATACCCTCATACCATTTGAACTCCGTCACATCAGTGAGCCACTTCTCATTGGGTTTGTCAGCGTAAAATTGACGGCCCAGCAGGTTTTCGGCAAGATACTGAGGATTCTTGGCCTGCCTGGTACAGCCGTGGTTATGGTATTTCACAGTAGACCGTATATCTCTGGCCCGGCAGATTCGCAGCACTCTCTTGTCATTGACATGGATACCATAATCATGGCGCAGATCGTCATTTAGTCGCCGGTAGCCTTTATCTGGGCTTTCCATATGGATTCTTGCAATCTTGTCCGCTAACTGTTCGTTTTCCGAAGTTCTGCGGCTCAATTTTCCGCAAGCCCATTTGTGGTAGGC